>CALEZJ010000225.1 GCA_937927885.1 uncultured Paracoccaceae bacterium
GCCGGTCCAGCGGAAGGCGAAGACGATGCCGAACCACTGGTCGAGGACCTGCCCGACATAGCCACGCCGCCCCAGAACGAGCAGCAGCAGATACCCGGTCACCACCGGTGGCAGGATCAGCGGCAGATGCACGACGCCATTCAACACTTGCTTGCCCGGAAATTCCCACCGCGCCAGCGCATAGGCGGTGAGGATGCCCAGGGGCAGGCTCGCCAGAGTTGCCCAAAAGGAAACCCGGATCGACAACCTGACCGCTGCCCATTCGGCCGGACCGAGCCAGTGTGCCAAGTCATTCCACATCAGTCGAGCACGCTGAAACCGTACTCCTGCCAGATGGCGCGGGCGGTGTCAGATGTCAGGAAGTCGAGGAAGGCCCCGGTGACCGCACTTTCGCTCTCTGCGCCAATCGCTGCGGGATAGACGATTGGGTCGTGGCTGCCTTCGGGAAAGGTGCCGATGACGGTGACATTGTCCTCGACTGCTGCATCGGTGGCATAGACGATGCCCAGGGGCGCCTCATCCTGCGCCACGAAGGCCAGCGCTGCGCGCACGTTGTCGGACTGGGCAACCAGCGGTTCGATGTCGTCCCAAAGGCCAAGCGACGTCAGCGCCGCTTTTCCGTAGACACCGGCCGGCACCGCCTCGACCAACGCCATCGACAGCCGCCCGCCATCCAGCAATCCCACCAGATCAAGGTTCTCGTCGATGGTCACGGGCCTCGCCTCGCCGCCATGGGCGATCAGAACCAGCGTGTTGCCAAGGATGTCGCGGCGAGTGCCTTCTCGCAAGTCGCCCGAGGCTTCGATGGCGTCCATCCAGTCGACGCTGGCCGAGATGAAGATATCGGCCGGCGCTCCTTCCTGTATCTGCCGCGCCAGCGTCGAAGACCCCGCGTAGGACATGACCGCCGTGTGTCCCGTCTCGGCGGTCCAGGCCGCGGCAACAGTGTCGAGAGCATTGGTCAGGCTGGCAGCAGCAAACACAAGCACGTCTTCCGCGCTCGCTCGGATCGGACTCGAAACAAGAACCAAGGACGGGAGAAGGGCGAGAACGGCGCGGCGCGCGAAAGACGACAACTACGAAGTTCTCCATTGATATGGTTCGTTGGACATATCGCATAGCAGCAAGGTTTCTGGCAAGCGTTATTTTTCGTCGGGAATATCCCTCAGGCGGGATCGCAGCGCATCCAGTGGCTTGGCCCCCGCCTCGGCCGCCTTCCGTTCGAAGTTGCGATAGAGCTCGAGGACCTCGTGCCCTGCGCGGGTGAGAGCGGCGCCGCCCCCACCCGGACCGCCGCGCGAGCTCGCGACCAGGGGCTCACGGAACATTCCGTTCAGCGTCCCCACCAGTTCCCAGGCGCGCTTGTAGCTCATCCCCATCTCGCGTCCTGCAGCGGCAATGGACCCGCATCGGTCGATGCGTTCCAGCAACTCGGCCTTGCCGGGACCGAACATGTCTTCGTCGCCAAAGACGATGCGGATGCGAAGGCGGGGGCTTTGGTCCATGGCGGCACGATCCACCTGCGCATGCGCGAAAGCAAGGGGGGATCCTAAGACGGCCAGGGCCGGTACCCGGAGTGGCTTTTCTTCCCGCAGTCCAGCGGTTAGCCTCGTCGCGAAACGTTGGAGGGGAGGCAACATGCTGCATCATCAGGGACGCCACGCGCTGGTCACCGGGGGCGGAACCGGGATCGGGCTGGCCATCGCGCGCATGCTTGCCTCGCAGGGGGCCGCGGTCACCATAACCGGGCGTCGCGCCGACATTCTGGACGCCGCCGCCGCGGAATCCCCCGGGCTGCATCCTCTGGTGATGGACGTTGCCGACGAGGCCAGCGTGGTCACGGGCACTGCCGCCGCCATTGCCGCGCGCGGGCCGGTCACGATCTGTGTCGCGAATGCCGGCATCGCTGAAGGGAAGTCGATGGCCAAGATGGACCTGGCCTTCTGGCGGCAGATGATGGCGATCAACCTGGATGGTGCCTATCTGACCGTGCGCGAATGCCTGCCCGGGATGCTGGCGGCGGGTTGGGGGCGAACCGTGTTCGTCTCGTCGATTGCCGGGCTGAAGGGATTGAAGGGCGCGCCCGCCTATACGGCGTCGAAACACGGGATGATCGGGCTGATGCGCGGGCTTTCCGAGGAATACCTGGGAATGGGCCTGACCTTCAACGCGCTGTGCCCGGGCTATGTGGACACCGACATCGTCACGCGCAACACCGCGTCAATTGCCGCGCGCGCCGGGATCGAGGCCGAACAGGCCCGCCAGATGATGGTCAAGACAAACCGCCACAAACGCCTGATTACTGCGGACGAGGTGGCAGCGGCGGCGAACTGGCTCTGCGGGCCCGGGTCGGACAGCGTGAATGGCCAGACGGTTGAAATCGCCGGGGGGCAGATGTGAGGGGCGCATGCGTTTGACAGGCATCCGGGTTTGACAGGCCTTTCGCTGAACAGACTGACCGGCGGCATTGCGCTGCGGGTCGTGATAGTGACCTATGCTCTGGGGGGCGTGCTGGGGCTGACGGCCAGTTGGGCCGGGATGCCCCTGGGCATGCTGATCGGCCCGATGCTGGGAATTGCGCTGGCTGCGCGGATGGGGCTCAGGCCCTGGGGACACACCTTGGCGGTGCCGCAAAAGTGGCGCTATCTGCTGGTGCCGATTGTCGGGGTGGCAATTGCCGCCGGCTTCCCCGCGGATTTTGTCGCCCAGGCGCAGCGGTGGTGGGTGACGTTGCTTGCGCTCGCGCTGTTCATCCCGCTGGTGCAGGTTCTGGGCTACCTTCTGTTTCTCAAGCTGGGAAAACTGACAAAGCCGACCGCCTATTTCGCCGCCATGCCCGGCGGGTTCATCGAGGCACTGGAGATGGGCGAGAAATCCGGCGCCGACATGCCCATGCTGATCATGCTGCAATTCCTGCGGTTGATCCTGTGCATCGTCCTCATCCCCATCGGCTTTTCGCTGTTCGAGGGGCACGCTGTCGGCAGTGGCACGGGGGTTTCACTGGGCGGGTCGAACGCGCCGCTGACCCTTTGGGATGCTGGGGTTCTGGTGGCTCTGGGTGCCTCGGGCTGGTTTGTGGCGCATCATCTGCGGTTTCCCGCGGCGGTGCTGTCCGGTCCGCTTCTGTTCAGCGCTGTTGCGCATGTCGCGGGTCTGACCCATGCCGTTCCACCGGGTTGGGCGATCCTGCTGACGCAATGGGTGATGGGCACCTCGCTGGGGGTGCGCCTGATCGGCTTTGCCCGCGGTCAGGCCGGTCAGGCCCTGAGGCTGTCCTTGATGCACGTCGGCTTCATGCTGGCGCTTGCGCTGGGCGTGGCGCTGGCCCTCGCCGACCCGGTGGGTGAACCGGCCACCGCGGTGCTGCTGGCTTTTGCCCCCGGCGGCGTGAGCGAGATGTCACTTGTCGCGCTGTCCCTGCATCTGAGCGCGGTCTTTGTTTCGATCCACCATCTGGCGCGTATCGTCCTGGCGGTGCTGATCGCGCGGCTGGGGCTGAGGCTGGCGGGGATCTAGCGGCTATTTCGTCAGGATCAGTTTGCCCGCCCGGGTGATGCGCAGGTCATAGACCTTGCCATCCAGTTCGATCTGCGCCTGCTGGCCGCCCTGGGTCAGGGCCCGGGCGGAATGCAGAGGCAGCGGGTTGGCAGGGGCAATTGGCTGAGCGCGGGTGAAATCGGGTTGGTGGAGGCTCATGGCAATATCCGTTCTGGGATCCGTGTTCACGCCCGATTCCTGACTGAATAACTCGGACTTGTCAATTCCGATTCTTTTGCTTGGGTTAGCGGCCGCTTGTGGTTTCCAAAGGACAGGCATAGCCATGGTCACGCAATTGCCAGCAGGAGGCAGGCCATGCGCGTGATGATCAACGGCTTTGGCAGGATCGGTCGCACGATGCTGCGCGCCTGGCTGCAAGGCGGCTGGCCGGGGCTGTCCATCGTCGCCATCAACGATATCGCGGATGCCGAAACCTGCGCCTATCTGCTTGAATATGACAGCGTCTTCGGCCCCTTGCGCGAAAGTGTCGAGATTGCCGAGGGCGCGTTGATCGTCGCAGGCCATCGACTTGCGCTGACCCGGCAAGCCGATCTGTCCAGGCTCGACCTGCGCGGCATCGACCTTGTCGCGGAATGCACCGGCAAGGCCGACAGCCGCGAAAGCGCCGAACGGGGTCTCAGGGCCGGGGCGCGGCGGGTGCTGATCTCGGGCCCTTCCGAGGCTGCGGATGCAACATTGGTGCTGGGCGCGAATGACCATCTGCTGACGCCCGACCTGCGGATTGTCTCGAATGCGTCCTGCACCACCAACGCGCTGGCGCCGCTGGCGCGCTGCCTCGATGAGGCTTTCGGCATCGCGTCAGGCTGGATGACCACGATCCACTGTTATACTGGCAGCCAGCCGACCGTGGATGCGCCGCGCAGCGCCGACCTGGCCCGCAACCGCGCTGCGGCGCTCAGCATGGTGCCGACCACCACCTCGGCCGGTCGCCTGCTGGACCGCGTGCTCCCGGACCTCGCGGGCCGCATCGACTGTGCCGCCGTGCGGGTGCCGACGGCCAGCGTCTCGGCTGTGGATCTGTGCGTTATCCCCGGCCGACCCGTGACCGCGGACAAGGTCAACGCCTGCCTGAAATCGGTGGGTGGCGTGATCGGCTGGACCGAAAAACCCCTCGTCTCGTCGGATCTGCGTGCGCGGCCCGAAAGCATCGTCATGGCCCTGCCCGAGACCCGCGTCACCGGCGGGGGGCTGGTTCGTGTCTTTGGCTGGTACGACAATGAATGGGGCTTTTCCTGCCGCATGCTCGATATGGCGATGAAGCTACGCTGAGTTTGCGCCGGGCCCGCCCTTTCGTCTTGCGCCAAATACTGATGTGCGCGGCAACGCTCCCGCCGCGCCACTCCCGAATGTCAAAGCACTGCCGCGATCGCGGCCGCCACGCGCGGGATGGCGGCCGCGTTGAGCCCCGCCATGTTCAGCCGTCCGCCCGTCACCACATAGACCCCGAACTCGTCGCGCAGTCTGGCAATCTGTGCCTCGTTCGCGCCCAGGGTCGAGAACATCCCCCGCTGATCCGCCAGATAGCCGAAGCGGTCGGACCGGCACGCATCGCGCAGCGCATCGGCCAGCATCCGCCTGAGGCCGTTCATCCGCTCGCGCATTTCGCTCAATTCGGCCTCCCACTCGGCCCGCATTGCGGGGTCGGTCAGAATCGTGGTGATGATGCGCGCGCCGTGATCGGGCGGAAAGCTGATCGAGGCGCGGTTCAGGGTGGCCAGCGTTGCCGCCACCACCGCGCGTTCTTCCTCGGGGCAGGGGACCAGCAGGATGCCTGCGCGTTCGCGGTAGAGGCCGAAATTCTTAGCGCCCGAGGCCGCGATCAGCATGCGCGTCTGGCGCGCGGCCAGCAGGCGCAGCCCCGCTGCATCCTGGTCCAGACCATTGCCGAACCCCTGATAGGCGATATCGACAAAGGCAACCAGCCCGCGCGCGGTCAGGAACTCCGACATCGCAGCCCAGTCATCCGCCGTCATCTCGGCCCCGGTCGGATTGTGGCAGCAGCCGTGCAGCAGCACCACATCACCCGGTTTTGCCGCCTGCAGATCGGCCCACATCCCGGCCCGGTCCAGCCCGCCGGTTTCCGCGTCATGGTAACGATAGGGTTTCCACGCCAGCCCGGACTTTTCTGCCAGCGTCATGTGGCTGGGCCAGGTTGGCGCGCTGATGAACACCGTGGCACCGGGATTGGCGGCACGGATCAGTTCCATCCCCAACCGCACTGCACCCGTGCCCCCGGTCGCGGCCGCTGCCGCCAGCCGGGCGGGCGGCACGGTATCGGCCAACAGCAGCTCGGCCATCGCGGCGTGGAAGGCGGGATCGCCGCCCAACTGGGTATAGGTCTTGGTGGTCTGGGTGTTCACCAGATGTTGCTCGGCCGCCTTGACCGCGCGCATGACCGGCGTGTTGCCGGTATCGTCCTTGTAGACGCCAACCCCCAGATCGACCTTGTCGGAACGCGGATCGGCGGCAAACAGGCCCATCACCTTCAGGATCGGATCGGGTTTGGGTGTGGGCAGGGTCGAAAACATTGCGGGACCTCAGAGGAGGGGTTGCAGGAAGGTTTGATCGTGGCGCAGCACGCGGCTGTGCCGAGTGCGGCGGATCGGGGCAAAGCCAACGCGTTCGTATTGCGGCAAGGCGCGGGGGTGGTCCATGGTGCAGGTGTTGACCGTCATGCGCTGCACGCCGCCGCGCGCCCAGCCTTTCAGTACGGCGGTCTTCAACAGCCATGTGCCCAGACCCCTGCCGACCGCCTCGGGCACCAACCCGAAATAGGCCAGATCGCAGGTCCCGGCCTCGGTCCAGTCCAGCATGAAGAAGCCGTGCGGCCAGCCCCGTTCCATCAGCGTCCAGATTTCCACATCCGGCTGCTGGATCCAAGCGTTCAGTTGCTCGGGTCCCAGAGCATGCTTGTCAGTCCAGGCGTAGTCGCGCCCGACCGCGTCATAAAGGGTCAGGAACCACCACCAGGGCGGGTTCTCGGCCTTGACCAGCTCGCCCTTGCAGGTCTCGGGCAGCGGGGGCCAGCCGTAGGCAGGGCGCGTCGCCATCTCCAGCCAGGTGATGCGGTAGTCGATGGTTTCACCGGCCCGGTGGGTGCTCATCTCAGCCCTTCTCCACCTTCAGGTCGGGATAGGCGCCCCATTCCGTCCACGACCCGTCATAAAGCGCGTGGTTCCTGTGTCCCAGGATTTCCAGCGCCAGGCTGAGGATTGCCGCCGTCACCCCCGACCCGCACGACGTGATGACTGGTCGCGCCAGATCGACCCCTGCCGCCTGCATCGCGGCGCGCAGGGCGTCGGGTGATTTCATCGTGCCATCGGGGTTCAGAAGCTCGCCGAACGGCAGGTTGAGCGAGCCAGGGATATGCCCCGCGCGCAGCCCGGGGCGGGGTTCATCGACCTCGCCCTTGAACCGGGGCGCGCTGCGGGCGTCCAGAATCTGCCAGTCGCCCAGTTTCGAGGCCGCGGCGACCTGGCTCACATCCTTGACCCAATGCGCTTGCCGCTGCACCGTGATGTGCCGGTCGCGCACCATGGGGGGCATGTCCTCCAACGGTCGGCCCTCGGCCTTCCATTTCGGTAACCCCCCGTCCAGCACCGCCACATCGACCTTGCCCATCAGCCGGAAGGTCCACCAGACCCGAGGAGCCGAAAACATCCCGGCGGAATCATAGATCACCACCTGATGCCCGTCGCCCACGCCCATCGCCCGCATCCGGCTGATGAACTTTTCCACCGGCGGCGCCATGTGCGGCAGCGCGGACCTGGTATCGCTGATCGCGTCGATGTCAAAGAATCGCGCACCGGGAATGTGCTCGGCCTCGTATTCCGCCTTGGCGTCGCGACCGCTGGCGGGCATGTGCCAACTCGCTTCGAGGATGCGCAGATCGGGGTCGTTCAGATGGGCGGCCAGCCAGTCGGTCGAAACCAGCGTGCGGGGGTCGTCAATCGCCATGCGGGAGGATCCTTTTGCTCTGTCCAACGGATAGCGGCAGAGGGTGCCCTCAGGCAAGGGCAGACGCACCGGCCGACCGCTTGTCCTTGCCACGAGGTGGGGCTAGCCTTGCCGCGTTCCGCCTAGCCAAGGGCCTGCCCCGTCATGCCAGATCCCGCGTCCCCCCGTGGCGATTCCCCCCTGATTCCGGCGGGCGCGGCCTTTGTTCCGGTCGACAGCGCCCGCCCCCCACGCATTTGGGTCTTTTGCCTGACGCCTGGCTTCACGCTGCTGGCGTTTTCGTCTGCCGTGGAACCCCTGCGCATCGCCAACCAGCTTTCGCAACGCCCGTTGTACCGCTGGTCGGTGGTGTCGGATTGCGGCGGGCCGGTGGTCAGTTCGGCGGGTATCCCGGTACAGACCGAGACACTGGGCACGACGCTGGACCGCGAAGCGTCGCTGCTGGTCTGCGGCGGCAATCGCCCGGGCGAGGTCGCGCTGCCAAGAATTGTTACGGCGCTGATGCGCCACCAGCGGTTTGGCGGCGTGGTCGGGGGTATCTGCACCGGCGCTTATGCGCTGGCCCGCGCGGGACTGCTGGAGGGCCGACGATTCACCCTGCACTGGGAAAACCAGCCCGGATTCCAGGAGACCTTTCCAGACCTTTCCCCCACTGGCAACCGGTTCGAAATCGACCATCCGGTGATGACCTGCGGCGGGGGAGCGGCCTCGACCGACATGATGCTGTCGATCATCGCGGCCGACTTCGGCAGCGAATTTGCTACCATGGTGGCCGAAATGTGCCTGCGCTCGGTCACGGCGGGCGAGAACGCGGCGCAGCGTTCCTCGCTGGCGGCATTGATGGCCTCGCGCACCCCGGCGCTGGTTTCGACGGTCAAGGTAATGACCGAGAATCTTGAAGACCCGTTGCCGATGGAAACCATCGCCCGCATCACCGGCTATTCGCGTCGGCATCTGGAGAGGCTGTTCACCTCGGCGCTGGGCGAGCCGCCCGGGCGGTTCTACCAGAGCCTGCGGCTGGATCATGCGCGAAACCTGCTGACCAGCACCGACGCCCCACTGATCGAGATTTCCACCGCCTGCGGGTTCACCTCGATCGCGCATTTTTCGCGCCGGTTCCGGCTGCGCTTTGGCGTGGCGCCGACCCGGCTGCGCGCCGGGGGCGGCCGCACAGAGGATCAGGCGCGGCGACCGTAAAAGCCCAGTTGCTCCTCGGGCGAGAACGTCACGCCGGGGCGGGGGTAATAGGAAAAGACGGCGATGACCCGCTCGACCGCCCCCTGAACCGGGGTCACGCAATGTGGCGTGTTGCGGCCCTTGAACACATTCAGCGTGCCGGGGCTCAATGTCTGGCGCTGCATCTTTGGGTTCTCGCCCCGCAACAGTCGCGCCACACCGTCGTAATTCGGGTCCGCATCGCTGCGCAGGTCGGTGTGATAGAGGAATTCTCCGCCCGCAAGCGGCGCCTGCAACAGGATCGTGGTGGTGAAATCGCTGCGGTCGAAATGCCAGTTCAGCCGTTCGCCTTCGCGGTAGGTCATCACATTCACGCGTGCCAGCGGATCGCGCATCGGGAACAGCACGGGCAGGCCCATCGCCTCGGCCAGAAACACCTGAAACGGGGCCCATTCATAGACCCAGAGAGGCACACTGTCCGGGATCTGGTCGGCGCAGATTGTGTGGTTGATCGTGTCCACCTCGACCAGCGCGGGGTGGTCGGCGGGCAGGCCGGGGATGTTCGGCTTGAAATAGATGTTGTGCCGTCGCTTGTGGGTGAAACTCAGGCGCTCGGACACAGGCGAGATTTCGGCCAGCGCGCGAGCAAGAGCCTCGGGCCGCACGACCCCCTCAAGGTTGAACATGCCATCTGCGGCCAGATCGGCGCGGCAGCGGGTGATCAGGGCCTGCCACTCGGCGCTGCCGGGGCGGTCAAGGGGATAGCGGTCAAGGTCAAGGATGTCGCGCATTTGGGCCTCGGACTGGGTTCGAGGCCAGGTTGGCTGGAATTTTCTTGCGCGCAACGGCAGAAAGTCTAGGGTTGGCTTGGAAAATCTAGGCCAGAGATGTCCTTGCCGCCCCTCAATGCCCTGCGCGCCTTTGAATCGGCTGCCCGCCATGGCGGCTATGTCGCGGCGGCGCGGGAGTTGGGCGTGACCCCCGCCGCGATCAGCCAGCAGGTGCGCAATCTGGAATCCCATCTGGGCCGCCGCCTGTTCGCGCGCCACAACAACCGCATCACCCTGACCGACGCCGGGCAGGCGATTTTTGCCGATACCGCCCGCGTGTTTGCCGACCTCACGCGCATCGACGCACAGGCGCGCGAGGGGCGGATGCCCGCGCGCATGGTGATTTCCTGTTTGCCGTCATTGGCCGAAGGCTGGCTGATCCCGCGCCTGCAAGCGGCGGGCGAGGGGTTGGCGCCGATCGACCTCAGGCTGGAATCCGACCCGGTTGCCTTTGGCCGTGACGGGATTGACCTGCGGCTGAGCTATGGCGCGAACCTTTACCCCGATCTGGTTCAGGTGCCGCTTTTCCGCGATGCAGTGGTGCCGATGGCCGCACCCGGCACCCCCTGGCCAGACACACCTGACTCCGCCTTGATCCACACCGACTGGGGCCCCGGCTTTGCCTCGCATCCTGCCTGGCGCGACTGGTTCGCGGCCAATTCGCCGGGTCGCCCAGCCCCGGCGCGCGGCACCGGGCACCGGATCGGCGCATCCTATCTGGCGCTGATGCTGGCGGCTGGTGGGCAGGGCGTGGTGCTGGGCCAGCGAGCGCTGGCCGCCCCGATGCTTGCGCGCGGTGCCCTCGTCGAACTGTCACCCCACGCCCTACCGCTGGGCCATGCCTATGTCGCGCTGCATTCCCCCGCCCGCACTGGCAGCCCGGCGCTGCAACGGATGCTGGCCTTGCTGGCCGGGCCACGCTAACAGGGCGCCATGCGACAGAGCCTGACTGAAATCTACGATTCCCGCGTGGCCGAAGCGACAATCCGCCCCGACGCTGCGCAGCGCGCCGTTCTGCCCGCGCTGGAGGCGCGCCGGGCTTGGCTGGAGACGCCGGTGAAAAAGGGGCTTTTGGGCGGCTTGTTCAAAAAGGCGCCCGAGGGGCCAAAGGGTCTGTACCTGTGGGGCGGGGTCGGGCGCGGCAAGTCGATGCTGATGGACCTTTTTGCCGGGGCCACCGATATCGGGCCCAAGCGCCGGGTGCATTTTCACGCCTTCATGCAGGAAATCCACGCCGGGATGCATGCTGCGCGCAAGCGCGGGGTGGATGACTCGCTGGCCCCGGTGGCGCAGGCGGTGGCGGATCAGGTGCGCCTGCTCGCGTTCGATGAAATGCAGATCACCGATATCACCGATGCGATGATCGTCGGGCGGCTGTTCCAGATGCTGACCGATGCCGGGGTTCTGGTGGTCACCACCTCGAACCGCCCGCCCGAGGATCTCTATAAGAACGGTCTGAATCGCGCGCTGTTCCTGCCCTTCATCGCCCTTCTTCGGGCGAGGATGGAGGTGGTGGAACTGGAATCCGAGACCGATTACCGCCAGCACCGGCTGACCGGTGCTCAGGTCTATTTCGCGCCAGCCGATGCGCGGGCGCATGCCGCGATGGGGGAGTTGTGGCGCGAATTGACCGGCGGCGACGAGGGCGCGCCACTGGTGTTCACCGTACAGGGACGGCAGGTGACCGTACCGCACCACCACAACGCCGTCGCCCGCGCGAGTTTTTGGGATTTGTGCGGGCGTGCCCTGGGTCCGGCCGATTATCTGGCGTTGGCGGAACGGGTCCGGGTCTTGATGCTCGACGGCATCCCGCTGCTTTCGGCCTCGAACTATAACGAGGCCAAGCGGTTCGTGACGCTGATCGATGCGCTTTATGAGGCCCGCGTGCGGCTGATCGCCAGCGCCGCGGACGTGCCCGAGCGTCTCTATCTGGAAGGCGCCGGCGCGTTCGAGTTCGAACGCACCGCCAGCCGCCTGCGCGAGATGCAGGCGGCCGACTGGGGCGCCTAGTCCTCGGTTCCCGTCCTTTCGATGCGGGCGAAATGCTTCAGCCGTTCCGGTCCCTT
Organism: uncultured Paracoccaceae bacterium; assembly: GCA_937927885.1. Lineage (GTDB taxonomy): Bacteria > Pseudomonadota > Alphaproteobacteria > Rhodobacterales > Rhodobacteraceae > Pararhodobacter. The sequence goes on from CALEZJ010000225.1 coordinate 11,588, forward strand.
GGTGCGCGCGCGACGTTGCAGATCACGGGTGGCGGGGCTGGGCTGCTCGCCCTGCGCGACCGGGTCGAATTGCTGCGGGCGGGGCTTGGTGCCGGCCGTCTGTTGATCGAGGGGATGTCTGCTCATGCTGTCCTCCTGTGGTCGATCCGTCCCGCAACCCTGCCACGAATCGCTGTGAAAGTCACGCAGCCTTCGCGGGATTTCGCCGGGCCAGCACCTGTGCAGCATGGAGTCCATCGGAGCCAGGTTCGGGGCCGCCACCACTAGCAGTATCTGTTGATGAATGCCTTTACATCCGCCGTGTCGACGAAAAAATCCCCTTGAGACCTTTGATGGACCTCTGGGGTTTGCATTCCCACTATGTGAACGAGGCGTATTCTTGTCGCCTGGGAGCAGACTATGTCGGCATTAAAGAACCAAGAGGGAGATGATATTACTCCAACCACGCATCCACTGTTGCAGAACAGTGACATATGCATGCCCGAACCGCCTGGGCCAGCTACATGGGTCGCATTCATGAATAGAACAATTTGCTCAACGAGGGGGATAGTCTCCGGATGAACAATTGCAAACCCGGATGCTTCAAAAATTCTTTCCACCTCCGGCTCATTGGAAAGCTTCCTCCCGGAGGTTCTAGCTCTTGAAACGTATATTCTTCTTGGAAGACTCCAGGATCCTTCGTATCTCTTCTTGGCAGTCTCCTTTATTCTAGTTATCATCTCGAAGCCCGCGCTGTGTATCCAGCCCTTTCTGTCGATACTGGAATCGGCCATGTATGCTTCTGGAGCCAGGACAGGGGTAACCAGCTTTCTGACTCTCTTCTTGACTCTCAACAATCTGAGAAACTCATTCAGCAATTTGATGTGCTTTGCCGAGCTTACCAACTCCACATCAGCCGGCGCACGATTAACGGCCCATGCTCGCGGGAGGCAATCAAGAAAAACATGGCCGAAAGCACCCGGCCAGTCAGTATCCAGACTGTATATAGGTTTGGGCACTTCCTTCACATCCGAATTGCCGACCTTGCCTTTGTATGAGTAGGTGCCGTTTCTTTTTACCAGCGCACCATGGAAGATGGTCGGAGACATGTTGTTCCGGAATGCGCTCTCCTGCTTGATTAACCCGCTCTTTGCGTCGAGCACCACACTGCGCGGAAGGATCAGAGAGTTTCTTACCCTGTACAAACAAATTGCATCCGGGCGATGTTTCTTTGATCTGACTTGGTCTGGCGGCGCGGTAAGGCGCTTGCCAAGCCAATCCGGATCAAGCCACTCCTCTTCCGGCTGCGGGCTCTCCATGTACACCAAGTCCCTTGGCGCATCCGTTTCCAGCTTCAGGTTTTCAAGATCAATACTGTCCATCAATGCCCCGGCAATCCAAAGGCGTCACAAACAGGGCCCTCTCGCAACAATCGTATGAAGGCGGGGCTCCTGTTTCCCCTGACAGCCTTGTCCTGCGACCAGGTTGGGACGTTATTTTCGGCGAAGGGCATTGTTCAGACGGCGTCCCCAAGCGATCCGTCTTATCACGTCAGAATCGCGCAAGGAGGTTGAGGGATCAAGCCTTTTTCGCTCCCGATGGTGCTTGGCCGTGCGAAATCGCGCTGCTTCTCTGGGGCGAGCATGCCACGGTCGAGCGGGTGCCAAAGTGGGCTTTGGCGTCGATGAGAAGGTGACAGTCGGAGGCGGCGGACTCCCAGCCTGGCGATGATGGGACCGCGGAATCCGGCAGCCTCGCGCATCATATCAATGCACCTTCTGCCGCCGTTCGTGGCTCGGCCACACTGGCTTAAGCCTTGAAGCCTGATCGAACTCGTCCCTGGGGACACCAGCGACGACCTGCTCCACAACGCTGCTGCCATTCCTCTGCGCATGCATTGGCCCGAGCAACCGCATATCGTCGCGCACCTTGGACCCGCCGGTGGGACGCAACTTTTTCCCGCCGCGGTGCGACGATCACGTGGGCCACTGGGAACCGGCAGCATGCTATGCGAGATTGCTGAACCCGACCCGCCGGGATCAGGGCTCGTCGCTGCCAGTGGGTGGAATGGTCGGCGTCTCCGATTGCGGCACCTCACCCTGGGGCAGGTCCGGGCGCGATCTCTCGATATGGATGGTTGCGACCGACGTGGCGCCCAGCGGGTTCGCGGCGCATTGGGTGGCGTCGTACTGGCTGCTGCTGGGGTCGCAGGCACTGCCCTGCGCAGGAACGCTGCCGCTGTTGTCCGAAAATTGGGCCAGCGCTGGAAGGGCGCCGAACAGGGTAAGTGCGGTGGTCATCAGACTGATACGAAGGATCAAGACAGGGTCCATTGCTGCGGTGGCTTGTCTGGTCAAAGGGCGCGCAGACTGGCGGCGATCCGTTGAACATTCATGTCAGAAACAGCAATTTCAGAGGCTTGGCAAGTGGCGGCCCGCGGAGCGGTCCGAGGATAGGCGATCTATTCGTGCGGCTCCAGCGCCCCGCCCCATGCGATCAGACGCGCGACCAGCGGCGCAATGCGCGGCACTTCCCGCGCGCAGGTGTCCGGCTTGTCGAGAAAGGCAAAGGCAGGATGATAGAAACGGTCGTCATAGGCGGCCGAATCCAGACCCAGCCGCTCTGCCACTATATCGGCCGATCCTGTGAGCAATGCCCATTCCTCGTCCGTCGGGGCATGCGATGGGCAGTTCTGCGCCACGACGTTGGCCACGACCAACTGCATAAGCAGATGTTCGTATTCCGGCGGAGACAGTTGGGGAATCTCGGGCAACGGGACCGTGACCCCGCCATCGGCCAGCGCGGGGGCCGTGACGATCATCAGCGACAGAAAGGCGGCACGCAGCATCGAAACCTCCATCGAGTCGGTCCAACTTAGCACGCTCCAGCCCGCGTGCATCTCACGTTCAGCGGCGCAACCGGGGCAAAGCGAACAACCGGATCACGGTCGCGGGCCCATAGAGGTATCACCGGGCCGCGTCTCCGTCGCGCCCTGACGCGACGGAGACGCGAGGCTTGTCCAGGCCAGGTGCAGCCGTTCTGCTGCGGCGCGCTTGACCCTGCGACAGAGGCGCGCTAGGCCCGCTGCGACCCGTTTTCACAGGAGTTTCGCCGTGGCCAATCCCTCCCTGCTCATCCTTGCCGGCGACGGCATCGGCCCCGAAGTGATGGCCGAAGTGAAGAAGATCATCGGCTGGATGGGTGCGAAGCGCGGCATTCATTTTGGCGTGTCCGAGGATCTGGTCGGCGGCTGTGCCTATGACGTGCACGGCACGCCCCTGGCCGATGCCACGATGGCCAAGGCGCAAGAGGTCGACGCAGTGCTGCTGGGTGCCGTGGGCGGCCCGAAATACGACAGTCTGCCCTTTGCCGTGAAGCCCGAGCGTGGGCTTCTGCGCCTGCGCAAGGAGATGGACCTCTATGCCAACTTGCGCCCGGCGCAGTGCTTTGACGCGCTGGCGGATTTCTCAAGCCTGAAGAAGGACGTGGTTGCCGGGCTCGACATCATGATCGTGCGCGAATTGACCAGCGGCGTCTATTTCGGCGAGCCGCGCGGGATTTTCACCGAGGGCAACGAGCGTGTGGGCATCAACACCCAACGCTATACGGAATCGGAGATCGCCCGCGTGGCGCGCTCGGCCTTCGAACTCGCCCGCAAGCGCGGCAACAAGGTCTGCTCGATGGAGAAGGCCAATGTGATGGAATCGGGCGTGCTGTGGCGCGATGTGGTCACCGAGGTTCACGCCAAGGAATACCCCGACGTGCAACTGAGCCACATGTATGCCGACGCCGGCGCCATGCAACTGACCCGTTGGCCCAAGCAGTTCGACGTGATCGTCACCGACAACCTGTTCGGCGATCTGCTGTCGGATCTGGCCGCGATGCTGACCGGTTCGCTGGGGATGCTTCCCTCGGCATCCTTGGGCGCGCCGATGGCCAATGGGCGCCCGAAGGCGCTGTATGAGCCCGTGCACGGCAGCGCGCCCGATATTGCGGGTCAGGGCAAGGCCAACCCGATCGCCTGTATCCTCTCCTTCGCGATGGCGCTGCGCTACTCATTCGCGATGGGCGACGAAGCGACGCGTGTTGAAAAAGCCGTGGAAAAAGTGCTGGCCGATGGACTGCGCACCGCCGACCTGATGGGCCCTGAAGGCGGCACGCCAGTCAGTACCACGGCGATGGGCGATGCCATCGTCGCGGCCCTGGACGCAAGCCTCTGATCACAGAGGGTCATTCCGGCCCTGCGTATCCCGTCGGACCGGACCAGACCCTGAGCAACCCTTCGGCCCTTTCGATCACGCAAGAGCCCGAGGGTCGGCTGGATCGCGCCCTAATGCGCCAACCGCGCTGCATGGTCGGCCAACCGCGCCAGCCAGCGCATCGCGTCGGTACGGTCGAACAGGTCCTGCACCCGTTCGCCGCCGCGGCGAGGGCGCAGCGTCTGCTTTCGATAGATCGACGCGCGACGGTCGATCATCGCCGCCAGCCGGGCCAGCTCCGCCGCATTGGTCTGCGGCGCGCGCAGCCGTCCGCCCAGTGCCCGTGCCGCGCGCCGCAACCTCGGGTCGCTGGCGATCAACGTCAGGGGCGTCCGCCGTTCAATGCGCACCGCCAGTCGCTGCGCGTGGTCCAGCCGATGTAACAGGTCCGCCAACCTTTCCTGCACACCGGGTTGCCCTTCGGGCAGGCGGATTCGCGCGACGTAATCCTCCAGTTGGTCCTGCGCGGCGGGAACCTGCTGCGGCAGCGTCGCAAGCCCGCGCAGGTCGGGCATCGGCCCCAATGCCGCGCCCAGCGCCCGGAAGAGCGTATCCCGCAGCTTGTCGGTGCTGGCCTCGGCCGCGGCAAGGGCGGCTTCGGGCTCGGCCAGCAAGAGCGGGTCGAGCGCGGCGGTCAACCCGGTATCGGCGGGGGCGAACATCCGCTCCATCGCGGCGGCAAATTGCCGGGTGAGAGGGAGGAACACCAGCGCCCCGACCAGATTGAACCCCGTGTGAAACAGCACCAGCGCCGTCAGATCGTCGGTGCCCAGCCCGGTGTGGTGCAGGATCGGCGCGACCGCATCCAGAAGTGGCAACGCCATCACACCGGTTGCCAGATTGAAGATCGTGTTCGCTGCCGCGGTCTGCCGCATCGCCCGCCCGCCGCCGATCGAGGCCACGAGCGCCGTCACCGTCGTTCCCACATTGAGCCCGATCACCAGCGCCGCGGCCTGGCCAAAGCCCAGCGCCCCTTCGCCCAGCAGAACGAGTGTGATCGCCATGCCGGCTGACGAGCTTTGCACGATGTTGACCAGCACGAAACCAAGGCCGATCAGCACCAGCCGCCCGGCGAGCGTGTCGGCAGGCAGGGCTTCGGGCGTCAGCCAGTCCGACGCCAGACCTGCCGCCCCCGCCATCAGGTCCAGACCCAGGAACAGCATGGCCATACCGGCGACACCGCGTGCCACCCGCACCGCGCGCCCGCGTCCCAGAACCATGATCAGCGCCGTCGCGAACAGCACAGGCTGCGCCAGCACGCCGATCTTCAGCTTCAGGCCCAGAAAGGCCACGATCCAGCCGGTGACCGTGGTGCCGATATTGGCGCCGTAAAGCACCCCCAGCGCCTGGGGAAAGGTCATCACCCCCGCGCCCACAAAGCCCACAGTCATCACCGTGGTCGCCGTCGAGGACTGGATCACCGCCGTTGCGCCCAGCCCCGTGAGCGCCCCGCGCAGTGGCGTCGTGGTAAAGCGCGTAAGCACATGGCGCAGACCCGGCCCGGCTGCATCGCGCAGGGCCTCGGTCATGATCTTCATCCCGATCAGGAACAGGCCGATACCGCCCAGAACACTCAGCAGTCCCGGGTCCATCGCATCCTCAGGGGCGCTCGATGGCGATGGCCGTGCCCTCGCCGCCGCCGATGCAGATTGCCGCCACGCCGCGTTTCAGCCCGCGGTTTTCCAGCGCATGCAACAGCGTCACCAGAATCCGCGCACCCGATGCACCGATCGGATGCCCCAGCGCACATGCCCCGCCGTTGACGTTCATCTTCTCGCGCGGAATGCCCAGATCGCGCATGAAGGCCATCGGGACCACGGCAAAGGCCTCGTTCACCTCCCACAGGTCCACATCGTCGACGCTCCACCCCAGCCGGTCCAGCAGCTTTCTTGCCGCCGGAATCGGTGCCGTGCTGAACCATGCCGGTTCCTGCGCGTGGCTCGCATGGCCGCGGATGACGGCGCGGATCGCGGCGCCCTGCGCCTCGGCCGCCCCGCGCGAGGCCAGCACCAGCGCCGCAGCACCATCCGAAATCGACGAGGAATTCGCCGCTGTCACCGTGCCGCCCTTCCGAAACGCGGGTTTCAGTGTCGGGATCTTGTCTGGACGCGCCTTGGTCGGCTGCTCGTCGGCACCGATCGAGACCTCTCCGGACTTCGTCGGCACGCTGACCGCCGCAATCTCGCCGTCAAAGGCGCCGTTTGCCTGCGCAGCAAGCGCATTCGTAAGGGAAATCAGGGCGTAATCGTCCTGCTCCTCGCGCGTGAAACGGTATTTTTCGGCGCAATCCTCGGCAAAGGTGCCCATCAGACGACCCTTGTCATAGGCGTCCTCCAGTCCGTCGAGGAACATGTGGTCGATCACCTGGCCGTGCCCGATCCGCGCACCCGCGCGCATCTTTGGCAACAAGTAGGGCGATTCCGTCATGCTCTCCATGCCGCCCGCGACCATGATGCCGGTTGCTCCCAGCGCGATCTGGTCATGCGCGATC
>CALEZJ010000226.1 GCA_937927885.1 uncultured Paracoccaceae bacterium
GGGATGGATCGAGCGCAGAAAGGCGTCCTCGACGCGCCAGACCGGGGCACCGGTGCGCCGCGAGAGGGCTTCGGCGCGCCAGGCGCGCGGGCCATGGCCCCAGGCAAGGACTGCGTCACCGGCGCGGGGCCAACCGATCTGCGGCGGATGGCCTGCAAGGGAAAGGATGCGGCGGATACGTCGCGCCTGCGCCGAGGGCCCAAGAAACCCGAGACTGGCCGCGATCAGCCTTGTCGGGGCGCCGCCGGGCCGGTCCAGGTCCATCGGCGGCGCCCGGAATCAGAAGGCGCGAAGGTCGGTGGCCGCCGAAACAGCCGCACCCGTCGCCCCCAGCGTGCCGGTGATGGTGGCGATCTGCCTGTTCCAGGTCACGGCCGAGGCCTCGGTCACATAGATCGTGTCACCGTCGCGGATATGGAAATCGCGGGCAAAGAACATGCCGTTGGGCGCCGTCAGGTCCAGCACATAAACGACGCGTGTGTCACCGGTGACGGGCTGGCCCAGCACATTGCGGGCCACCTCGGCGGGTTCATTGCGAAACACGAAGACTCCGGTCGGGTCAGCGCGGGTCGCGTCGAGACCGCCAACACGGGCCAGTGCCTCGATCGCGGTAAGGGTCTGGCGGTCGAAGACCACGCGCGCCTGCGCGCCGGTTGCACCCAGCACGGTAAAGCTGCGCTGGTCCTCCTCGATAAAGATGCGATCCCCGCCGCGCATGGCGATGTCGAGTTCCGGGTGCTCGAAAAGGTCGGTCAGCCAGACCCGGTCAGTGATCGCGCCCCGGGTGACGGTAACGGTCGCGGTCTGGGTTTCGATACTGACGCCGCCAGCGGTGGCGATCATCGCGGTCAGGCGCCGGTTCGGCCGGTTGATCGGGTAGACGCCCTGCGCGTTCACGCGGCCGACAATCGACACGGTCGCGCCGTCACCGCCGGTGCGGGTGACATAAAGCTGCGGATCGGGGGTCTGCTGGTCGAGCTGACGCGCGATCGTGTCGCGCAGTGCGTCTGGGGACTGTCCTGCGGCGCGCACCCGCCCGGCAAACGGGACATAAATGAAGCCCTGGTCATCCACCTGCAGTTCGGTCAGTCGCGCGCCGCGGGTTTCGCCGGAACTGAGCAACCCCTCGGGCACGTTCTCGAACACGGTGACCGTGACGGTGTCTCCGGTGCGGATGGTGTCCCCGCCAAGCAACCCCGCAGTGCGCAGGCTGTCCGAAAATCCCATCGCGGCAGGCACATTGGCGGCACGGTTGACCCGGTCACCGACCGCAACGATATAGGCATCGCCCTCGCGCAGGACCGAGCCTGCAAAGATCTCGTTCATGCTGGGGCCGGGACGCGGAACGTCACAGCCGCCCAGCGCTGCTACGAACACGCCAAGCGCCAGCGCGCAAGCGCGGCGGGAAGGTCTGACGAACACTGCTCGGGCTCCTTTGATGGAACTGCCTGTTATTTTTTGAGGAAGTATAGGCAGAACGCGGGAAATTTCCAAGTAGCTTCCTGCATTTGCGCCTTTTGCAGCGATATCGTCGGCCGCAGGGCACAAGGCGCGACCGGGCAGACGTTCAAACACTCCAAGATGAAGGGGAAGCGAGCGGGTCTCTGTGCCGGATGTTGTGGCAGCGCCCCGGAAGCCCCCGGGAACCCCGGGGTCAGGGCACCAGTCTCAGGTGTTGCCGAGGTGCCGCACGTCCACCGATAAGGGCACTGTAGGGGTCTTCGGGAGACAGGATCAGATCAACCACCTGACGCAACAACTGGCGCCGCCCGGCAGCGGAATAGAACCCGCCGGGAAGCTGCGAGGTCTCGAGCAGGAAGCGACGATAATCCCGATAGGCGCGCAGGTCGGGCCTGGTGGGGGCGGCGAAGAAGTCAGGCAGCGGCTGGGTCGAGACGAACTCAGGCTTGTCATAGACCGCCGCGCCGAAAACCTTCAGCGGCATGCCGCGCCAGAGGACCTGCTGACCGGCGGTCGAATTCACCGTGACCGCCGAGCGGGCGTGGTTCAGCAACGCCGCCAGCTTGCCTCCGCGGATGAAGTGGACTCGGTCGGACACACCGTTTTCGCGCGCGAGTCGGGTCAGGTCCGCCTTGAGCCGGGTGCGCCCGTCCTCCAGCGGATGGGCCTTGAACACCAGATGATGATGACGCGGAGCCCCTGCGGCAAAACCGCGGATCGCCACTTCAAGAAACTCGGTCATAGTGCGAAAGGGCGAATGGCGCTGGAAACTGGCGTCATGTTCAAGCTGCAACAGCGCGAGGTGATACGGAAAGCCCCCGGTGCGCACCCGCCAGGTGGCCAGAGCCCGTTCCACCGCCTGCACCGGCAACGCCAGCAAACGGTTCAGGTGCAGCCGGAACTCTTGCCCCACATTCAGCGCGCGATGCGGGCGGAAATTGCGATAGGCGCGGTTCGCCACCAGCAGACGCGCGTGATAGGCGGCGCCGTAGAACACATGGTGCCGCATGTCGCCCCAATGCGCCGGGGCATCGATCAGATCTGTTTCCAGCGCGGCCAGCGCGTGCCGCATTTCCGGGACGCTCAAACTCATCAGGCGGGAATGGCCGTTCGAACCACCACGTTCGTAGGTGACCCACCAGGGACGCAGATAGCCTTCCTCGAACACATGCACGGTGATGCCGCGCGCCTTGGACCGGCTCACGGCTTCGGCATGGATGAACCGCGTGTCACCATAAAGCACAAGGTCCGTGATGCCGTGCTGCTCGCAGAGCGCCTCGAAAGCCGCGGGCCAGTCGTCCTGTGTGCCGGTATAGGGGATATATCCCCGCCGCCCCCAATACGCCTGATCGCCCCGATTGAAGCCGACACGCCAGACCTCGGCCCCGGCCCGACGCAGCATCTGGCCGAGTTCATGAAAGAACGGCCCGTGGGGGCCCTGAAGGAACAGGAAACGGCGCTCGTCGCCGGTCGCGCGGATCATGGGGGCCTGCCTGTCTGCCCGGGGGTGTTCCCCTTTTGGAAAAAGGATGCCAGAGATTGCATCCGGCATAAACCCCGAAGATGGACAAAGTGTGACCGCGTCCGGGGATCAGACAGCGAGGCGACCATGTTCACCGGCATCATTACGGATATCGGCCATATCCTGCACACCGAGACGCGCGGCGACCTGCGCGCGCGCATTGCGACCCGCTATGACATAGACGGGATCGACATCGGCGCCTCGATCGCCTGCGACGGAGTCTGCCTGACGGTGATCGCCACCGGGCGAGAGCCCAAAGGTTGGTTCGACGTCGACATTTCGGCCGAAACCCAGTCGAAGACAGCGATTGGACGCGCGGGCTGGGCCCCGGGCAAACGGGTCAATCTGGAACGCGCACTCAGGCTTGGGGACGAACTCGGCGGCCATATCGTCTCGGGCCATGTCGATGGCGTGGCCGAGGTTATCGCGCTCACCCCTGAAGGCGACAGCCTGCGCGTGACCTTTCGCGCCCCCAGGGACCTCGCGCGCTTCATCGCGCCAAAGGGGTCGGTCGCGCTGAACGGCACCTCGCTCACGGTAAACGAGGTGGCAGGCGACACCTTCGGGGTCAACCTGATCCCCCATACTCGCGCAGTTACCACCTGGGGTGATATTGCCCTCGGCGATGCGATCAACCTCGAAATCGACACGCTGGCGCGCTATGTCGCCCGCATGCGTGACTGGGACGCCGGGCAGTAACCCCCATATTTGAGCCATATTACCCTCAGGGGGGGGAGCGCGCCAGCGCGTGGGGGGCGGAATGCCCCCTGCCCGACCAACCTTGGGCATTGACCCCGCGGGTCCGCGCGCGTATGGCCCGTATCGCGCGGAGGGCCGGGCGGTCGCGGGGGAATCCTCGAGGAAAGTCCGGACTCCATGAGACGACGGTGCCGGGTAACGCCCGGCGGGGGCAACCCCAGGGAAAGCGCCACAGAGATGAGACCGCCTGCGCCTTCGGGCGTCGGCAAGGGTGAAACGGTGGGGTAAGAGCCCACCGCGGGACGGGCAACCGGACCGGCACGGCAAGCCCCACCGGGAGCAATGCCGAATAGGGGCCTCGCGCGGGAATGATCGGACGGATTCATGGATCCGGGCGATATCGCCGCAGGGACATCTCAGCCCAGAGGCCCGGGTAGGCAGCTTGACCCCTCCGGCAACGGACGGGGCAGAGGAATGGTCGCCACCGGGCCCCGGCCCGGGACAGAATCCGGCTTACAGGCCCTCCGCGCACTCCACGGACATGCCACAATTGCGCCCCATCCGCGCGGCAAGCTGATCGAACCCTGGTCGTCGACGATTCGTCGGCGGTCCGGTTCCGGCGTTCGCCAAGAATGGTTAAGATCATGTC
>CALEZJ010000227.1 GCA_937927885.1 uncultured Paracoccaceae bacterium
GAGCTTGCGTTCGAGGGGGGCCAGAACGCCGCTGAGGCTGGTGCCGCGCTTGAGCACCTGCCCTTCGGGCCCGAACAGCGCATAGAGCCCCTGTTTCGCCCGCAGGGCGGGGATCTTTTCGACGCGGTAGACCGGCGTTTCGGCGGTTCGGCGAAAGATGCTGAACACCGCGCGGTCCCTGAGTGTCGAGATGCCATAGTCGCGCCAGATCCCGGCCGCGACGAACCGGCCATAGACCGACAGGATCGCGCCCAGTTCGGTGCGGTCGAAGCTGACGGTTTCCGGGATCGGCGGGGGTGGCAGGAACGGCTGGATGGTCATGCAGGGATGGTGGGGCTGACCTGCGCGGAAATCAAGCATCCCGCGCCGCCTTTGGGCGGCGCCATCAAAACTTCGCGCCAGGGCCGCGCCGTGACCGCAATGCCGCCCGGTTTGCGGGCGAGACTGGGTCCATCGTGAGGGTGAAGGTTGCGCGCCGGGCGAACCCCCATTCGGCCGGACCAGGCGCAGCGCGTGAAGGGCCGGGCACTTTCGGGCGCCCGGCCCGGTTCGCCTCAGCCGCAGATGATCGCGATGATCCGGCTGCGCGTGGCATGGTCCAGCACCACATTCAGGCGCCTTTCGGAATAGTCCATCGTGACCGGGTCACCCTGCGCATAGATGCGCACGGGGCCCGGAGCGGCAATCGTCGCGGGGACCGGCCCGCCGATCAGGCCCTGCAACTCCGAGGCGCCGCAGGCATCGGCAGCGGCCGGGGCGCCGGAGCCGAACTGGCAGGCGCCCAGCGCAAACAGCGCGACAAGGGTCAGGACGGGGTTCATGCGGGGACTCCCTTCGCAGGTGCGGCCACTGGACAGGACCGGGACAAACCCATATCTCGCATGGATGACCCAGAAGAAACACGACCCCAACAGCAAAGTGATCGCCGAAAACCGCCGCGCGCGGTTCGATTACTTCATCGAGAGCGATCTCGAATGCGGGATCATGCTGGTGGGGTCCGAGGTGAAATCGCTGCGGCAGGGCGGGGCGAACATCGCCGAAAGCTATGCCTCGGTCGAGGAGGGGGAGTTGTGGCTGATCAACAGCGCCATCGCCCCCTATGCGCAGGCAAAGACCTGGGGCCATGAGGAGCGGCGCAAGCGCAAGCTGTTGGTCAGCCGCAAGGAATTGTCCAAGCTCTGGGCTGCGACGGCAAAGCAGGGCATGACCCTGGTGCCGATGGTGATGTATTTCAACGACAAGGGCCGGGTGAAGCTGAAGATCGGCGTCGCCAAGGGCAAGAAGCTGGCCGACAAGCGCGAGACCGAGGCCAAGCGCGACTGGGACCGCCAGAAGCGGCGCCTGCTGAAAGAGCAGGGCTGATCCTTTGCTCGCGCGCATTCGGGAGCGGTTGCTCCGAAGGTGCGTATTTGGGGCAGAATGAAGGGGCAAGCCTGCGCCTTTCATCTGTCCTTCAAATATCCCCGGGGGAGGTGCGCAGCACCGTGGGGGGCGGCGCCCCCCGCTAGCCCAGCCGCGTGCCCTGCGGCCAGTCGAGCCCGCGCAGGATCTCGGCCGCGTCCATGGGGCGCTTGCCCTCGCGCTGGGCGCGCAGGATGCGCAAGGCGCCTGTGCCGCAGGCGATGGTCAGGTCGCCCAGATGCGAGCCGGGTTCGCCCGGCCCCTCTGCCGCCCCATGGATCGCCCGCGCGTCCAGCAGTTTGAGCCGCCCCGAGGGGGTTTCGCACCAGGCGCCGGGAAAGGGCGAGAGGCCGCGCACCTGCCGGGCGATTGCCTCGGCGGGGCGGGTCCAGTCGATGCGGGCCTCGGACTTGTCGATCTTGGCGGCATAGGTCACGCCCTCGGCGGGTTGGGGCCGGGGGGTCAGGGTGCCCAGCCGGTCCAGTGCCGTCACGATCAGCTTTGCCCCCATGGCGCTGAGCCGGTCGTGCAGGGTTGCGGTGGTGTCGGCCTCGGTGATCAGGGTTTCGTCGCAAAGCAGCACCGGTCCGGTATCCAGCCCCGCCTCCATCCGCATGATGCACACGCCGGTCCGCGCATCGCCCGCCAGGATTGCCCGGTGGATCGGCGCGGCCCCCCGCCAGCGCGGCAGCAGGCTGGCGTGGATGTTCAGGCAGCCATGGCGGGGCGCGTCCAGCACGGCCTGCGGCAGGATCAGCCCATAGGCGACCACCACGGCGACATCGGCGCCCAGATCGGCAAAGGCCTGCTGGTCGGCCGGGTCGTGCAGCCGGACCGGGTGGCGGACGGTCAGGCCCAGCGCCTCGGCGCGGACCTGCACCGGCGAGGGGCGGTCCTGCTGGCCCCGTCCGGCCGGACGGGGCGGCTGGCAATAGACGCAGACCACCTCATGCGCCGCGTGCAGCGCCTCGAGCACCGGCACCGAAAATTCGGGGGTTCCCATGAAGATCACGCGCATGGAAGGGCCTTTTGCTGAGGATGCCTCTGGCCGAAGGGCGGCATCATGGCGCGGATGTCAAGACCGCAGCGCCCCCGCCAGATCCGGCGCGACAGACTCTGGTTGCCAGAGGTGGCGCGGTCGGACAATACTCGCGCCAGGTCAGGAGGCGCCCATGTTCGGTTTCACGGCTTTGCTGGGCGTCCTCGCCAACTGGGCGGTCCTGGTCCTGATGGCCCTGCTGATCTGGCTGCTGCGCGACCGGGGGGTGAAGGTGATCCTCGCCCTGGTCGCCTATGGGCTGCTTTTGCTGCTGAACGCCGACACCTTTGTCTATACCGTCACCGGGGCGATGATCTATCCCGAGGACCCCGGCGGCGCCTTGATGCAGGCGATCCGCTCGCTGGGCTGGTACAGGTTCGAGATCAACGCCTTTGCCGCCGTGGCAACCCTGGTGCTGCTGGTGCCTTGGCCAAAGGCGCGGGGCCTGAGGATCCTGGCAATCGCCACGCTGATCGGATTTGCCCTGACGCTTCTGGCGACCTTTGCGTTCAGCGGACTCGACATGCGCTGATTCCGCGCGTCGGTCGCGTAGGGTGGGGTTTCACCCCACCACCTTGCGCGCGCGGCGGATCAGCATGTCGCGTTTCACCTTCGAGAGCCGGTCGAAATACATCTTCCCGTCCAGATGGTCGATCTGGTGCTGGACGCTCGTCGCCCAGAGGCCGACGAAATCGCGCTCTTCCAGAATCCCCTGATCGTTGAGGAACCGCACCGTCACCGCGCGCGGCCTCTCGATCGTCGCCCAGACGCCGGGCAGGTTGGGGCTGCCCTCGTCGTGGCTGCGCATCTGGACCGAGGCGTGCAGCACCTCGGGGTTGGCCATGCGCACCGCCTGCCCGCGCCCCTCGGAGGCGTCCACCACCGCCAGCCGCAGCATGACGCCGATTTGCGGCGCCGCCAGACCGACGCCGGGCATCGCCTCCATCGTGTCGATCATGTCCTGCCAATGGGCGCGGATGTCGTCGGTCAGGGTGTCGACCGGCGCAGCAGGCGTGCGCAGGCGGGGGTCGGGCCAGGGGATGCAACGGCGGATCATGGGGGATCTGTTATCAAGGCCCGTATGCGGCGTCCATCGCCCATGGGGGCGGCGCATCGGGCACGCCGCCCAGCGCGGGCACGATCAGGCCCGAGGCGATCGTCCCCATCCCCCGCGCGACCAGTGGCAGGCGTCCAAGCGGCGCGATCACCCGGTCACGCAGGGCGGCGATCAGCGCGCTGTCGGATTGGTATTGCGGCGTCAGGAACCGGCTGAGGGTCTGATACACCAGCAGATGCCCGCGTCTGAGCCGGGCATGGAGGGGCAGGGCCTCGTCAAGCGGGGCCATGTCCAGCGCCACGGCCAGCGCCGCCGCGTCGAGCAGTGCCATGTTTGCCCCCTGTCCCAGTTGCGGGCTGGCCCGGTGTGCGGCATCGCCGATATGCACCAGCCCGGGCGCATGGGGGCGGCGCAGGGTGCCGTGCGAATAGCGCGCCAGCACCATCTGCGCGGGGTCGGTGACCTGCGCCAGGAAGGGCGCGAGATCCGGCCAGATCGACAGCGCCTCGGATTTCCAGGGGGTCAGGCCGGCGGTCAGCCAGTCCGCGTGACAATCGGCGCGCAGCGACCAGAAGAAGGCGACCTTCTGGCGTCCCTCGCCCGGCAAGTGCCCCAGCGGCAGCACCCCCACCATCCGCCGGGCGGCGACATAGCGCTGGCTGAGGCGGTCGGCGGGCAGGGCGGTTTCCGGCCAGTCCAGCGTTGTCCAGAGTGCGCCGTAAGGCAGCGGGCGCGAGAGCAGCGGCGACAGCGGCGAATGCGCGCCCAGCGCGTCGACGATCAGGTCGAAGGCCTCGCTCTGGTGCCCGCCCTGCATCCTGAGCCGGCCCGCGGATTGCCCGACCACCTCGGCGCCTGTCCGGACCGTCACGCCCAGCGCCACCAGCCGTTCATGGAGCGCGGCGAACAGTGCTGCGCGGTGCAGGCCCAGCCCGTGCAGCCCGGCGCCCGCCGCGTCATAGCGCACCGACAGCGTGCCGATGCCGGTGCGCGCCTCGATCCCGTGCAGAACCCGGATCGGTGTGCCCAGCGCGCGCGCCCGCTCCCCGGCGCCCAGCCAGTCGAGCACCTTTTGCCCCACCGGCTGCACCACCAGCCCCGACCCCACGGGGCGCGGCGCGTCGAACCGGTCGAACACCTGCACGCGGTGCCCGGCCAAGGTCAGCGCGATGCCCGCGGCCAGTCCGCCAACCCCCGCCCCGGCCACCGCGATGCGCAACCGGGGTTGCATGGGTCAGCCCCGCGCGCGTTCGCGTTTCAGCTTTTCCATCTTGCGGGTGATCAGCTGGCGCTTGATCGGGCCCAGGTAATCGATGAACAGCCGACCGTTCAGATGGTCCAGTTCATGCTGGGCGCAGGTCGCCCAGAGGCCGGTGAATTCTTCCTCGTGGCGCTTGCCGTCGAGGCCCAGCCAGGCCATCCGCACCGAAGCCGGGCGGGTGACGTCGGCGTATTGTTCGGGGATCGACAGGCAGCCTTCCTCATAGGTGCTGGTCTCGTCGGACGCCCAGGTGATCTCGGGGTTGATCAGCACCATGGGGCGCGGCGCCGCGCCCTCTTCCTTGACGCAATCCATCACGAAAAGCCGTTGCAGCACGCCAACCTGCGGCGCCGCCAGCCCGACGCCGGGCGCGTCATACATGGTTTGCAGCATGTCCTCGGCCAGCGCGCCCAGATCGGTGGTGACCGAGGACACGGGTTCGCACACCTTCTTGAGGCGCGGGTCGGGATGGATCAGGATGTTGCGCAGGCTCATGGCGTTGATTTAGGCGATGCAAGGGGTTGGTGCAATGGGTCCGGCCATGGCTCAGGGCATGCCACGCCGAAAGGCGCCGGTGCTGGAAATGGTACAAAGGACCAGAATGGCGCAGAAATTCGGAACCATGTTCCAATTGTCTTGATGTAGTTGGAACGAAGTAACTTGACCCAGCAATGGACCTGACAGAATGAATTTCGACGAGATCATCGACCGCCGCGGCACCCATTCGGTGAAATGGGACAAGATGCAGGCCCTCTACGGGGTCGATCCGGCGGATGGCCTCGCCATGTGGGTCGCCGACATGGACTTTCGTCCGCCGCAGGCCGTGCAGGAGGCGCTTCAGGGGATGCTGGCGCACGGGATCTACGGCTATTTCGGCGATGACCGCGCCTATCTGGACTCGATCCGCTGGTGGATGGCAAATCGGCATGGCTGGCAGATCGATCCCGCGCATGTCTTTACCACCCACGGGCTGGTCAATGGCACGGCGCTGTGCGTGCAGGCTTTCAGCCAGCCCGGCGAAGGGGTGGTGCTGTTCACGCCGGTCTATCATGCCTTTGCCCGGGTGATCCGCGGCGCCGGGCGCAAGGTGGTCGAGGTGCCGCTGGTCGAGGTGGAGGGCCGAATGACCATGGCCTTTCCGGACACGCTGCCCGAAGGCACGACCATGGCCATCCTGTGTTCCCCGCACAATCCGGGCGGTCAGGTCTGGACGCAGGCGGAATTGCGCGCCGTGGCCGATTTCGCCAAGGCGCACGATCTGGTGCTGGTCTCGGATGAGATCCACCATGATCTGGTGATGCCCGGGCATCGCCACACCGTGATGGCCAATGCGGCGCCCGACATCGCCGACCGGCTGGTGATGATGACGGCGGCGACCAAGACCTTCAACATCGCGGGCGCCCATACCGGCAATGTCATCATCGCCGACCCCGGATTGCGCGCCCGGTTCGCGCGGGTGATGGACGGCGGCGGCATCAGCCCGAATTCCTTTGGCCTTTTCATGGTCACCGCGGCCTATTCGCCCGAGGGGGCAGAATGGGTGGATGCGCTGAACCTCTATCTGGATGGCAACCGGCAGGTGTTCGAATCCGGGTTGGCGTCGATCCCCGGCCTGCGCCTGACCCCGCTGCAGGCGACCTATCTGGAATGGGTGGATTTCGCCGGCACCGGCATGGACGCGGCCGAAGTTGCCCGGCGGGTGGAAAAGGACGCCCGCATCGCGGCCAATTACGGTTCCAGTTTCGGGCGTGGCGGCGAAAGCTTTCTGCGGTTCAACATCGCGACGCCGCGGGCCCTGGTGGCGCAGGCGGTCGAACGGATGCAGGCGGCCTTCGGGGACCTGCAATAGGGGTTTCGCGGCGCAGGGGACCGGGCAGGGGCGCATTCTGCCCCCCTCGCGCTGGCGGGCTGACCCCCCTGAGGATATTTGAGGACAGATGAGGGGGCGCGGCAGGTTTTGTTTAACCTTGACCCTGTTTGCCCGGAGAGCATCCTCGGGGAGGGATAGGGAGGGGTGGAAAACCCCTCCCGGTCGGGTGCGGGTGGCAACCCGCCGACGCGAGGCCCCCTCGACGGGGGCCGAGCGTCGCCCCCCCTGACAATCCTCGTCCTGACGGACTTCTGAGACCAGCCAGAGCGCTGACATGGCGCGCCGCCCTGCGCGCCTTGCCCGAGTTGCGCGTCAGGTGGCAGGCCCCGTCAGATAGCCCGCCGTCGGCCCGCGATCCTCGACATAGTCGCGGATCGGGGTTTGGGCGATGATCGTGTCGCGCTTGAATTCATACGTCATTTCACCCGCTTCCTCGCCCGCGGCGATGATGAGGGCGTGGCTGACGTGGCGGGGGCCGTCAAAGATGTCGACCAGGCCGCGCAGCCGGGGCGTGCGTTCGGCATCGACGCTGAATCCGTTGTCCCACAACCGGAGGATCGGCAGCACCTGGTCGCCCACCTGCACGCTGAGCCGCGAGCTTTTGCGTTGCGCGCGTTTCTGGGCTGCTGCGATCCCGCGCCGGATATCCTCTGGTAGAGACTCGAACATCTGACCCCCCGACTGTGCCCCTGATGATGGCGTCGATTTCGACAATAACAAGTCAATCCGGGTCCGGGACTGCGACATTTTCCGGCATGTGTTCGAATGCGCACAGAGCCTGCGCTGAGCCCAAAGGTTGACGGGGGCGCCTGAGCGCGCACCTTTGGGGAAAACGGAAAGGACATGGTATGGGACGACTGATCGACGGTCGCTGGTCGACGGAATGGTACGACACCGCCAGCACGGGCGGGGTGTTTCGCCGCACCGAAGCGCAATGGCGCAACTGGATCACGCTCGACGGCGCGCCGGGCCCCTCGGGCAGCGGCGGGTTCAGGGCCGAGGCCGGGCGCTATCACCTCTATGTCTCGCATGCCTGTCCCTGGGCGCATCGGGTGATGATCGTGCGGGCGCTGATGGGTCTGGAGGATCAGATCGGCGTTTCGGTCGTGCATCCCGACATGCTGGAGAACGGGTGGGAATTCCGCACGGACTTTCCCGGCGCCACCGGGGATGCGCTGTTCGGGTCCGAGTTCCTGCACCAGATCTATACCCGCGCCGATCCGGCGGCGAGTTGCCGGGTCACCGTTCCGGTGCTGTGGGACCGCGAGCGTGGCACGATTGTCTCGAATGAAAGCAGCGAGATCATCCGCATGCTGGCCGCTTTCGGGCAGGGGCCGGACCTGTGGCCCGAGGATCTGCGCGTGCCGCTGGAGCCGGTGAACGCCCGCATCTACGAGACCCTGAACAACGGCGTCTATCTGGCCGGATTCGCCACCACGCAGGCCGCCTATGACGCGGCGATCGGCCCGCTGTTCGACACGCTGGACTGGCTGGAGGCGCGGCTGGGCCGCCAGCGCTGGCTGATGGGTGACCGCCTGACCGAGGGCGACATCCGCCTGTTCACCACGCTGGTGCGCTTTGACGCGGTTTACCACGGGCATTTCAAATGCAACCGGCGGCGGATCGTGGATTACCCCGCGTTGTGGGGGTTCACGCGCGACCTGTACCAGCAGCCGGGGGTGGCCGGGACGGTCCACATGGATCACATCACGCGCCACTATCATTACAGCCATGACACGATCAATCCGCACCGGATCGTGCCCATCGGCCCGGTGCTGGACTTTCTGGCGCCGCACGGGCGGGGATAGGGGTCAGGCGGTTTCGGTTTCGGACTTGGAGCGCTTTTGCAGCCTGAGGAAGGTGAACAGGCCGGCGGGTGAAAGCCGCCGCTCCTCGGCGACCTGCAGCGAGGCTTCGCCCAGAATGCGGCCCTGTTCGAAATCGGCGTGCCAGCCCAGCCGGTTGGCCAACGGCGCCAGACGGCGTTCGATCCAGGCCAGCGGGCCGGTTTCGCGGGCGAAATGGTTGACGATGATGACCTGCCCGCCGGGTTTGCAGACCCGCGAAATCTCGGCGATCACGGTTTCCGGGTCCGGCACGACCGAGACCAGATACATCGCCACCACCCAGTCAAAATGGGCATCCGGGAAATCGAGACGGCGCGCATCCATCTGGCGCAGCTCGCGCACCTGGGTCAGGCCCTCGCGCGCGACCCGTTCGCGGGCGATCGCCAGCATGTCGTCGGAATAGTCGATGCCGGTCACCTCGAGATGCGGCGCATAGCCGGGCAGTGACAGGCCCGTGCCGACCCCGACCTCCAGCACCCGCCCTTGCCCGCGATTGACCTCGGCCACCGCGCGCTGCCGTCCCATCCGGGTGACGATTCCGAAGGTGCGGTCATAAACCGGCGCCCAGCGGCGATAGGTGCGGGTGACGGCGTCGAGATCCATGCGGTTTTCCTTTGCATTCCGGCGGGCACGGCGAGGGGTGAATTGCCCGCTGGTGGATTGATAGAGGGGGCGGGCGGGGGTTTCCACCTTTTACTTGACGCTGCGTCAGCCAAAGCGCTGAAACATGCGCACCAGCGGGACATTGACATAGTAATTGTCGCGCCAGACCTGCCGTTTGTCCACAAAACCGGACATTGCCAGCGTATCCAGATACTTGGTTGCCGTGGGACGGGACACGCCAAGGTCGCGCATGACAAAGTCGATGCGCGTGTAGGGGTGGCGAAAGAGGTTGTTGAGCAGATCGTGGCTGTAGAATTTCGGGTGCTCGGACCGGATCCGGCGCTTGTAATCGGCCATCTGCTCGCGGAACGCCTCGACCATCTCGACGGTGATCGCGGCGGTTTCTTCGATGGCGCGCAGGATGTAGAGCACCCAGTCTTCCCAGTTCCCTTCGTCGCGCACGGACTGCAACAGGCGGTAATAGTCCGATCTGTTGCGGTTGATGTGGCGGCTGAGATAGAGGATCGGCGTGTCCAGAAGCCCCTGTTTCGTAAGGTAAAGCACGTTCAGGATGCGCCCGATGCGGCCGTTGCCATCGGGAAAGGGGTGGATGCTCTCGAACTGATGATGGATCACCGCCATCTTGATCAGCGGGTCGAGGCCCGACAGCGCATCATCGTTGATGAAGCGTTCGAGATTGGCCATGCCATTGTGAATAGAGACACTGTCTTGTGGTGGAATATGCACGCGTTCCCCCGTGCGCTGGTCCATCAAGACGGTTCCGGCCATTGTCCGAAAACCGTCGTCGCGGTTTTTCAGCAGGCGGAACATTTCGACCAGCACGGCGTTGGTCAGCAGGCCCTGCCCCTCGCCCATGCGCCGAAAGCCCAGCCTGAGGGCATCGCGATAGCGCGCGACCTCCTTGGCCGGGCCGGTGGTCTGGTCGGGGAAGAGGTCGCCCTTGTAGATGTCGTCCTGCGTGGTGACGATGTTCTCGATTTCGGAACTGGCCTGGGCTTCCTGAATCGCGAGCGGGTCGATCAGGATGCCCTGATTGGGGATCGATAGTGCGATGCCCTTCAGATGCGCCAGCTGCGACTTGGCGGCGACGAGGGCCTTGAGGACCGGGATCGTCTCCAGGTCGACGGTCAGCGGCAGGTCCGGGATGGCATAGGTGGGTTGCGTGGGCGCCTTCGCGGTGGGTTTCTTTACATGAGAGGGCTCTCATGCAAAGAAAACGCGGAATTCTTTACATGATAGGGGTGTCATGTAAAGAAATTCCGCGAATTCGGGGCCTCATGCGTCCAGGTTCTCCACGCTCAGCGCGTTTTTCTGGATGAACTCGCGCCGGGGTTCGACCACGTCGCCCATCAGCTTCGAGAAGATATCGTCGGCCTCGACCACGTCATCCACCTTGACCTGCAACAGCGTGCGGGCTTCCGGGTCCAGCGTGGTTTCCCAAAGCTGCTCGGGGTTCATTTCGCCAAGGCCCTTGTAGCGTTGCAGGCTGAGACCCTTTTCCCCTTCGGCAAGGACCGCGCGCAGCAGGTCGAGGGGCCCGTGGATCAGGGTCGCGCGGTCGCGGCGGATCAGGCGGGCGGGGCGGCTGTAAACCTCTTGCAGCGCGCCGGTCATGCGGGCGAGGCGCCCGGCCTCGCCGGACCGCAGGGCGGCACCGTCCAGAACGCGCACCTCCTCGACCCCGCGCAGCATCCGCGACAGCCTGAGGCCGTGGTCCTGCGTCGGGCGGCCCTGCCAGCCCTTTTCATATTCGGGCGCGATCAGATCGAGGCGCGCGGCCACCGAATCGGCGACGCGCTGCGAATCGGCGTCCAGCGCGCCGGGGATCAGCGCGCCGGCGATGGTGGCCTGTTCCAGGATGTGGTGCGGGTAATGGGTGGGGAAGGAATCGAGCACCCGGCGCGTGTGCCGGGCCTCGCCGACAACCCGGGCCAGATCGGCGCCCGCCAGGTCGATGCCGTTCTCCAGCCGCAGCACGGCGCCCTCGATCCCCTGCGCGACCAGATAATCCTCGAGCGCGGCGCGGTCCTTCAGATACACCTCGGACTTGCCGCGCGCGACCTTGTAAAGCGGGGGCTCGGCGATATAGAGATGCCCGCCTTCGATCAGTTGCGGCATCTGGCGGAAGAAGAAGGTCAGCAGAAGCGTGCGGATATGCGCGCCGTCCACGTCGGCGTCGGTCATGATGACGACCTTGTGATAGCGCAACTTGCTCAGGTCGAATTCATCGCGCCCGATGCCGGTGCCCAGCGCGGTGATCAGGGTGCCGATTTCCTGCGAGCCCAGCATCCGGTCAAAACGCGCGCGTTCGACGTTCAGGATCTTGCCGCGCAGCGGCAGCACGGCCTGATTGTGGCGCGAACGGCCCTGTTTGGCGCTGCCGCCGGCCGAATCCCCCTCGACGAGGAAGAGTTCGGATTTCGCCGGGTCGCGTTCCTGACAATCGGCCAGCTTGCCGGGCAGGCTGGCGACATCCAGCGCCGTCTTGCGCCGGGTCAGGTCGCGCGCCTTGCGGGCGGCTTCGCGCGCCAGCGCGGCTTCGACGATCTTGCCGACGATCTGTTTCGCGGGGCCGGGGTTTTCCTCGAACCACTCGCCCAGCTTTTCGTTCACCAGGTTCTCGACCGCCGGACGCACCTCGGAAGAGACCAGCTTGTCCTTGGTCTGGCTGGAGAATTTCGGATCGGGCACCTTGACCGACAGCACGCAGGTCAGACCTTCGCGCGCGTCATCGCCGGTGAAGGCGATCTTTTCCTTCTTGGCGATCCCGCTTTCCTGCGCGTATTTGGTGATCGTGCGGGTCAGCGCGCCGCGAAAGCCCGCCAGATGCGTGCCGCCGTCGCGCTGCGGGATGTTGTTGGTAAAGGGCAGCACCGTTTCGTGATAGCTGTCGTTCCACCACATCGCCACTTCGATGCCGATGCCGTCCTTCTCGCCGGAAATCCAGATCGGTTCCGGCAGGACGGGGGATTTCGAGCGGTCCAGAAAGCGCACGAATTCGCGCACGCCGCCGTCATAGAGGAATTCGCTGCGCAGGGGTTCGGCGGGGCGTTCGTCCTCGAGCACGATCTGCACGCCGGAATTGAGGAAGGCCAGTTCGCGCAGCCGGTTTTCCAGCGTCTTGAAGACGTAATCGAGGTTCGAAAAGGTGCCGTCCGGGCGGTTCGTCTTGGCCGAGGCCATGAAGCGCACCTCGGTCCCCTTTTCGCCGGGCTGGGCGGGGCCGACGGCGTGCAGCGAGACCGCGGTATCGCCATTTTCGAACCGCGCCAGCCATTCCTTGCCGCCGCGCCAGATGCGCAGTTCCAGCCAGTCGGAGAGGGCGTTGACCACCGACACGCCGACGCCGTGCAGACCGCCCGAGACCTTGTAGGAATTCTGGTCGAATTTGCCGCCCGCGTGCAACTGGGTCATGATGACCTCGGCCGCAGAGACACCTTCCTCGGCGTGGATGTCGGTCGGAATCCCGCGCCCGTTGTCGCGCACGGACACGCTGGAATCGGCGTGAATCTTCACGCTGACGCGGGTGGCATGCCCGGCCAGAGCCTCGTCGATGCCGTTGTCCACCACCTCATAGACCATGTGGTGCAGGCCCGAGCCGTCATCGGTGTCGCCGATGTACATGCCGGGGCGCTTGCGCACCGCATCCAGACCCTTGAGAACCTTGATGGAATCCGCGCCGTATTCCTCGCGCGGGGCAGCTTGGGCTGTCATGCAGATAATCCGTCTATTTCCTGCACGATCCTTAGCGGATCATGCCGGGATTGTCACGCGCCGGACACAAGATTTGGGGTCGCGTCAGACCGCGACGGTCAATCCCGCAAAAGCCACGCGCTGGCCGCTGCGGCCCCGTCGGCATAGCTCCATGTGATGGTCAGGGTGCCTTTCCGGTCAGCGATGGCCAGCACGGCGAGGTTGTCCTCGCAGATGTCGAAGCCGGCCGCCAGATGTTCGGTCGCGCGCAGCGAGCTGGCGCCGGTTTCGCCAAACTGCCAGTAGCCGGCGCAGAAAAGCCCGGGATAGTCGACCAGCGCGCCATCGGGATAGAGCGTCAGGATCATGTCCCAGTTCTGTCCATCGGGCTGGATGCCGACGCCCGTCCAATAGCCCGTCTGGTCGACGGGCATGACCTGCGCCGCCGCGGGCAGGGCGACCAGGGCGGCGAAGGCGGAGGCGAGGATGGGGCGCATGGCTGGCTCCTTGTGTTTGACGCAAGGTGCGGTGGCAGAGGGCCTTGCGTCAAGCCGCCTCAGGTAAAGGGGATGACCAGACCGACCAGAATCAGCAAGGCGCCGGAAACGCGGTTCAGCCGGGCCAGGGCCTGCGGGCTGGACAGAAGGCGGCGCGCGCGGTCCAGAAACAGCGCCAGCCCCAGGTTGCCCACAAGCGGAATGATCCCGGACACGGCGATGATGGCGGCAATGTCGAGACCGGTCACCCGGGTGAGATCGAAGAACCCCGGCAGCACGCCCATGTAGAACAGGATCGCCTTTGGATTGCCGACCACGGCGGCCACGCCCACGGCGAACCCGGCCCAGAGGCCCGGGCGGGTCAGGCGGCTGTCGGCGCGCAGCGTGGTTGCCGGTTTGCGCCACAAGAGCAGGCCCATGACGATGAAGACGCCCGCCGCGACCCAGCGCAGGGCTTCGAGAAACCCGCCATAGACCGACAGCACCCAGCTGAGCCCGAAGATCGCGCAGAGGGGCCAGATCAGATCGCCCAGCGCCACGCCCACGGCCAGCGGCCAGGCCCCGGCCATGCCGCCCGACAGGGCGCGCGCGATCAGCGCGACCCAGACCGGGCCCGGGATGACCCACAGAACCGCCATGCCGCCCGCATAGAGCAGCAGTTGATGCAGCGAGATGGTCATGCGAGGCGTCCTTTGTCATCGAGCGGCCAGAAGGGGTTGTGCGCGACCTCCCAGACATGGCCATCGGGATCGGCGTAATAGCCGGAGTATCCGCCCCAGAACACGGATTCGGGGGCTTTCAGCGGGGTCGCGCCTGCCGCCAGGGCCGCGCGATAGGCGATGTCGACCTCGGCGGGCGAGGGGAAATTCTGCGCCAGCGTCGCCGCGCCGGTGCCCAGGTCGGCAACGGGGCGGTCCTGATCCCTTGCCAGATCGGCGAGGCCGAACAGCGCCATGCGCATGCCGCCCAGATCAAAGAAGACCGCACTGGGCGCGCGTTCGACCGGTGACCAGCCAAGGGCGGTATAAAAGGCGGTGGCGCGGTCCAGATCGGCCACGCCCAGCGTGACCAGGGTGATGCGTTGCGGAGTCATGGCAGGTCCATCGGGGTCAGGGGGGAGGCAGCGGTGACGGAAAAGGCCTGTGCGCGCGGGCCCAGTGGGGCGAAGAGGCCGGGCTCCGTCCCGGTCAGGAAGGCCTGCGCGCCCAGAGCGCAGAGCGCGTCATGAAGCGCCTCGCGTCGGGAAGGGTCGAGATGGGCGGCGACCTCGTCGAGCAGAAGGATCGGCGCAAGGCCGGTGTCCGTGTGCAGCGCCCGGGCATGGGTGAGGATCGTTGCGATCAGAAGCGCCTTTTGTTCGCCGGTCGAGCACATGGCGGCGGGCAGGCCGCGCGCGGACCACAAGGCGCCCAGATCGGCGCGGTGCGGGCCGGTCAGGCTGCGCCCGGCGGCCATGTCGCGCCGCCGCCCCTCGGCCAGGGCGCGGGCCAGATCGGTGGGGCTGTCGTCGATCAGCGTGAGATCGGCCTGCGGAAAGGGGCTGGCGGGGTCTGCGGCCCGGGCGAGGCGGGCCAGCGCGGCCAGCCGGTTGGCGGTGATCTGCGCTCCGGTCTCGGCCATGCGCGATTCGAGCACGGTGAACCAGCCCGCATCCTGCGCCCCCTCGCGCAAGAGGCGGTTCCGTTCGCGCATCGCCTTGTCATAGGCCAGGGCGGCCTCGGCATGATCGGGGGCAAAGCCCAGGGTGAGGCGGTCCAGAAAGCGGCGGCGCCCCTCGGCCCCCTCGATCCAGAGCCGGTCCATCGCCGGGGTCAGCCAGAGCATCGGCACCAGCCGCCCCAAGGCGGATTGCGGCGTGGCCTTGCCGTCGATGCGCACCGAGCGGGGGCTCTCTGGGCGGGCCTCGGTCAGGATGTCATGCGGGGTGCCATGGCGCATCAGCACGGCTTCGATGCGCCAGCCCAGCCCCGCGGGCTGACCGATCAGCTCCTCGGGCGGCGCGCGCCTGAGGCCGCGGCCGGGGGAGAGAAGCGAGATTGCCTCGAGCAGGTTGGTCTTGCCCGCGCCATTCGGGCCGCAAAGCACCACCGGGCGGCCGTCGAAATCCGCCTCGATGCGGACATGCGAGCGAAACTGCATCAGGCGGATTCGGGCGAGGGAGAGCGACATGGCGGGCCTGAAAAAGAAAGGGGGGCTGTCTGCCCCCCTCATCGCTGCGCGATTTCACCCCCCGAGGATATTTGCGGACAGATGAAGGGGCGCCGGAGGGTCAGACCCGCATCGGCATGACGACATAGACCGCCGAGGCGTCCGAACCTTCGCGCACCAGGGCCGGATCGCCTGCGGCGTTGAACATCAGGACGGCGTTTTCGCGGTCGATCTGGCTGGCGATTTCCAGCAGGTATTTGGCGTTGAAGCCGATTTCCAGCCGCTCGTCGGCATAGGCCACCACGAGTTCTTCCTGCGCCATGCCGGATTCGGGCGAGTTGACGGTCAGGGTCAGCCGGTCTTCGTCGAGGATCAGCTTGACCGCGCGCGTGCGCTCGGACGAGACGGTGGCGACGCGGTCGACGGCCTTGGCAAAGTCGCCCGCATCGACTTCGAGGCGGCGGGTGTTGTTCAGCGGGATGACGCGCGAATAGTCGGGGAAGGTGCCGTCGATCACCTTCGAGGTCAGCGCCATGTCGGCGGTGGCAAAGCGGATCTTGGTTTCCGAAACCGAGATGGCGATGTCGCTGGCATCGTCTTCCAGCAGCTTGCGCAATTCGTTCACCGTCTTGCGCGGCACGATCACGCCGGGCATCCCCTCGGCCCCGGCGGGCAGCGGCGCATCGACCCGGGCCAGCCGGTGGCCATCGGTGGCCACGCAGCGCAGCATCCGGCCATCGGGCGAATCCGCGACATGCAGATAGACGCCGTTCAGGTAATAGCGGGTTTCCTCGGTGGAAATCGCGAATTTGGTCTTTTCGAACAGGCGCCGCAGATCGCCCGCCTTGGCACTGAAATTGGTCTGGTATTCCGACGTCGCCATCAGCGGGAAATCGTCGCGCGGCAGGGTGGCGAGCGCGAAGGTCGAGCGCCCGGCCTCGACCGTCAGGCGGCCGGTGCGCGGATCGTCGGTCAGCGCGACCAGCGCCCCGTCGGGCAGCTTGCGCACGATTTCATGCAGCATGACGGCGGACACGGTGGTGGCG
>CALEZJ010000228.1 GCA_937927885.1 uncultured Paracoccaceae bacterium
GCGCAAGGTGGCTACCGGCGCTTCCACAATCTGCTCCCCACGCTTGACACGCGCGGTCTTAGGCATCAAGGCGCCCAGGGCATTGACGGCATTGCGCGCCTCGGGCTTTTTCCAATCATTTCTGGTCACGGAGGGTTGGATCGACGAGGCGCGGTTTGCCGCCATGTTCGGCATTTTCGCCATGGCCGAGGCGGTCAACCACTTGCAGGACAGCGCCGGTCGCAAGGGGCGCTATGGCCATGACGAGGGCGCGAATGCGCTGGGTCTTGCGATTACCGAAAGGCTAGCATCCCTGGTTGCGGCACGCCCGCTGGCGCATGTCTGGCGGGGCCGAGCGATGCTGCACGCGCAGGCCGGGCTTTCCACCGATAGCGGTCTTACCCCCGGTATCCGGATCCCCTACGGGACCGAGCCCGATCCGGTGACCCATGTGCAGGCGTTGGTGGCGCAGCATGCCCATTTCCCTTCGGGCGTGTCGGAAATCCTGACGCTGGACGAAACCGTGCGCGCCAACCCGGAGGCGGTGTTTCGTCTGGCCAAGGGTGCGCTGGCGGCGGGCCTGCGCGAATTCACGGCCAATGTCGGCGACAACGACCTGGTGCGGGTGACGGGCTACATGGTCAAGCTTTCCGACATCGCGCGCCACCGCGAGGGCGGCATGGACCGCACCAACACCACCGCGCTGGGGGCCGAGGCGGCGTTGATGACCGACATTCTTGCCCGTCGACCGCGTGTGGTGGCGGGCGAGTTGCAGGCGCGCAGCGATGGCTGAGCCTTCGGGCCTGATTGCACGGCTGTTGCGCTGGTCGGTCGTCGATGGTCCGGGCAACCGGATGGTGCTGTTCCTGCAAGGATGCACCTTTGCCTGCGCCGCCTGCCACAACCCGCACACCATCGGTACCTGTACCGATTGCGGGATTTGCCTGCCCGCTTGCGCACCTGGCGCGCTTGTGCTGAAAAACGGGCGCATCGCGTTTGACCCCACGCTATGCACCCACTGCGACGCCTGTCTGAGTGCCTGTCCGATCCGTTCCAATCCGATGGCGCGGCGGATGTCGGTGCCCGAGGTGCTAGACGCCCTGCTCCGCGACCGGCTGTTTCTGGACGGCATCACTGTTTCCGGCGGCGAGGCGACGATGCAGCCGAAATTCGTGGCCGCCCTGTTCGCGGCAATCAAGGCCGAGCCGGACCTTTCGCACCTGACCTGCCTGATCGATTCCAACGGTCATCTCGGTCCGCAGGGCTGGGCGCGGCTGTTGCCGGTGACGGATGGGGTGATGCTGGATATCAAGGCGCTTGACCCTCGGCGCCACCGCGCGCTGACCGGACAGGACAATGTCCGCGTTCTGGCCTCGGCGCGGCTGCTGGCCAAGGCGGGCAAGCTGGCTGAATTGCGCTATCTGATCATTCCGGGCCAGACTGACCGCGAGGACGAGGTCGCCGCGCTTGTCGAGCTTGCCCGGGAGCTAGGCGCGCCCTTGCGGCTGAACGCCTTTCGTCGCCGCGGCGTGCGGGGGGCTGCGCAGGACTGGCCCGAGGCCACACGAGAGACGGTCCAGGCGATAGCCGCCCGACTCGACGCCGCAGGGCTGGGGCCAGTGTCGCTGCCCGTGACTTTCACGCGATGAAGTTGCGATGGCGAGCATGACTTGATGATTGTCAAGTTTCGAGCGATACCCTTGCTCCGTTCCCGCGACGGGCGCTGAGGACAGGATGCGGCACGGGTCGCGACAGGGCGGCGATGGCCGAGGCGCTGGCGATGGCCCAGCCGAAGCTCCAGCACAGGGCGGCCGGGGTGAGGTTGGCTGGCAGGCAAAGCCGCAGGACCGTGGCCACCTGCAGGAGAGCGAAGGCCAGGCAGAGGCCAGCCCCGGGCTGCAGTCGGCCCGGTTGCCGGGTCATCCAGGCCCGCGCCATCACAGCCAGCATCATGCTACCCATCAGCCCCATGGTCAGCGCATGAAGCGCGGTGGTGGGCGGTGGGCCGAAGTCAGGCCACAGCGATGCCGCCAACAGACAAAGCCCTAGCGGCAACCAGCCCCAGGCAACGACGAGCATGGCGAGATCTGCCTGACCGCCCCGCAAGCCCCGTACCAGAGGCCAACACGCCATGCGCTGACCTTGCATCACGGCGGCAACAATCGCTGCCGAGCCAATCACGACCGGACCCAAGCGCCCCAGTTGCGCGACAAGCGCAAGTACAAGAGCCAGATCGGCCGCCCGCGCCGAAACCGACAGGGCCGGGCGCAAGGCGCCATGATGTCCGGCCCGCGCCTGCAGAAACGCGGGGATGATCCGACCCCCGACCAGCGCGACTAGCAACGCCATGCCCAGCACCGCACCCAGGTTGTCGGACTCTATCCTCAGTTGAAAGGCGACCAGAACCAGAAGCAGAGGGGCTGAAGCGATCGGAAGCCGCAGCCAGGCGCGCGCTGAAATGAGCGGCTTTGTCAGGATGGCGGCAAGTCCAAGCGGGTAAATGCACAGAATAGCCAGAGAAACGAAATCCGTCTGGCAAGGCCCCGCAGCAGTTCGTCCCAGCCCCCAGGCCAGGACCAGCAACTTCGTCTGCAGCGGGCGGACCCTTGTCCCTTCGACCCAATGCGGCAAGGCGGTCAGCAGATACCCGCCCAGTGCGGCCCCGATGACGCCAAGCATCATTTCCTGCCGGTGCCAGGCCACGGGATCGCAGACCAGCCCCGGAACCAGAAATACTGTAGGCGCGACCCCGGCCCACAGCGCCGCCAGAAGAAACAGCGACAGGTGCGGTGCGCGCCAGAGACCACGCTGCACCGCCACCTTCGACATTGTCAGGCCGCGGTTTCGAAGCGTGGAAAGAGAATGTCGTTCTCCAGATGCATGTGGGTCACCAGATCGTCGGTGAACTTCGCCAGCCCGGTGTAAAGCGCGCTCCAGGACCGGCAGGCCCCCTCGGGCAGGGCGAGGCCATGGCTGGCATGCTCGATCTGTCGCAACAATTCGGTCGCCTGATCGTGATCATGGCGCATCACGGCGATCGGATGCGCGATCATCGGATGCCCGCCCTGTCGCATCAGCGGGAACAGCACCTGTTCTTCCTTGGCCATGTGGCTTTCCAGATCGGCTTGCAGGGCGACCAGCGCATCGGCCAGACCATGGGGTGCCTCGTCATGGTCGCCGTGGACGATTTCCACTTTCTGCGCCAGCGGGATCAGCCAGGCCAGTTCGCTGCGGTGGGTATCGTGGTAGCGGGTCAGGATGTGGTCGATCAGGGGCAACGTATCGAGCGGAGCTTCGAGCCCAGCTGCGGTTGCCAGCGACCGCAGGTCGTCCAGAAGGGTTTCCGCAGATAGGCTGTGCCTTGCGGCAGCTTCGGCGATGGACAAGGTTCCGCCGCAGCAAAAGCTGATTCCGCTGCGGCGGAATACTTCGGCCGCACCGGGCAGGTCTGACGCAATGTCGCCGACAGTAGCGTTTGGGGAAAGGTCGATCATGGAGCATGTCCCTTGATTGGGTCCCGGGTGTGGTCCCCGGGAGCGGTGAATCGCCAAAGATCGACCGCTTTTGCGGCGATCGGTGCGGGGATCTGCGTCGTGGTTCGCCGACACAGGCACAAAGCAGGTGAGGGAATCGCAGGGGTGCCAATCCTGTGGGGGGGCATGGTGGGTCGATGCTCCAGCGTCGAAGGGGCGCCAGAGGTTTGCAGAATCGCCCAGGTCACGCCATCACCCTTTGCAACACTTTTGTCGCGCGGGCTTCGTGCGCGGGATCCAGCGTCATGACCTGGCCCCAAGCGCGCGTGGTCTCGGCGCCGATCTTGGTTGTGGCGTCGATCCCCAGCTTGCCCGCCAGTCCCTCGCGCGGGGAGGCGAAGTCGAGGTAGTCCATCGGCGTGCCGTCCAGCAGCATCACGTCGCGCGCCGGGTCCATGCGGGTCGCCATGGCCCAGGCGATATCGTCCCAGTTGCGCGGGTCGATATCGCGGTCGACCACGACAAGGGTCTTGGTATAGGAGAACTGCGCCAACATGCCCCAGAGCGCCAGCATCACCCGACGCGCCTGGCCGGGATAGCGCTTGTCGATCTGCACCACGGCCATGCGGTACGAGCAGGCAGCGGGCGGCAGCCATAGGTCGGTCACCTCGGGGATCTGGGCGCGGATCACCGGGAGTGCCAAGGTGTTGAACACTTCGCCTATCACCGAGGGTTCGTCGGGTGGGCGGCCGGTGACCGTGGTCAGATACAGCGGGTCGCGCCGGTGGGTGATGGCGGAAATGCGCATCACCGGAAAGGGCTCGACCGAGTTGTAATAGCCGGTGTGGTCGCCAAACGGGCCTTCGGGTGCTGTGTCGCCGGGGTGGACCCAACCTTCGAGGATGATCTCGGCATTGGCGGGCACCAGCAGGGGAATTGTGCGGGCCGGGACCACCGCGGCCCGTGATCCACGCAGGACGCCGGAAAACGCCAGTTCAGAAACGGTCTCCGGCAAGGGGAGCGCGGCTGAAAGCAGGGTTGCCGGATCGGCACCCAGAGCAATCGCGACCGGCATCGGCTGACCTGCGCGTTCCCAGCTGCGGTGATGCGCGGCACCGCCACGATGCGCGAGCCAGCGCAGGATCAGCCGGTCGGGGCCAAGAACCTGTGCCCGGTAGACCCCGAGGTTGTAGCGCGCCACCTGGCCCGTGTCCGACCCCTGTGGGCGGGTTACGACAACGGGCCAGGTGATCAGCGGCCCGGCATCGCCGGGCCAGGGTGTCTGCACCGGCAGAAGGGACAGGTTCACCGGTGCAGACACCTCCTGCGCCGGAGCCCGGCGCAGAAACTTTGGCCGACTTTGCAGCGCGGCGCGGAGGATGGGCCAGCGCGACAGGGCATCGCGCATGCCATCGACCGGCGCAGGGCTGCGAAGCGCGGCAAGAAAGTCACCAAAGGCCGGGACCTGATCCAGCATCAGTCCCAGCCCCGCCGCTACCCGTTCGGGCGTGCCAAAAAGGTTGGCGATCACCGGCATCGTGGCGTCCTGACCGTCAGCCCTGGCGGCGTCAAAGCGCAGCACCGGCCCGCCTGCCCGCAAGGCGGCCAGTTGCACGGCCGTCATCTCGTGGCGCAGGTCCACCGGTTCGGCGATGCGCGCCAGATCCCCCTGGCCCCCGGCATGGGCGAGGAAGGCGCGTAGATCGGCGAAGACGGGCAGGCTGCGCATTGCGGGAGTCCTTTGACGACCGGATAGCGCGGATTGGTGAGATCCGACTTGATATATATCAAGTCAGATGTCGCCTGCGCCCTGTAAGACCTTATTCATCCTTGGGACCCATGCGATGACGTCACCTTTGCCACGATTGCCGCGCCCGCTTGGCCTGATCGCCTCGCCCTTGCCCTTGCCGCCCCTCACCCTGTGGCTGAGTGCGCTGACCGGCCGCATGGTGCGGACCCATCCAGGCTTGCTGCGCCGCCTTGGGGAACACGCGGCACGGTATTTCCTGATCGATCCGGTCGATCTGCCTTGGCTCTTGCTCTTGCACCCGCAAGCCGCGCGGATGATGGCGTATCGTCGCGCGCGCCCGCCCGCGCACGATGCCCGCATTTCCGGTCCCCTGTCCGCGTTCCTTGCGATGATGCACGGTGCCGAGGATGGCGATGCGCTGTTCTTTTCGCGCGATCTGTCGGTTGATGGGGATACTGCTGCCGTCCTTGCTCTGCGAAACGCGATCGACGACGCCGAACTGGACCTGACCGAAGAACTGGCGGCGGTTTCGGGTCCGCTGGCCATTCCACTGCGCCGGGCACTGACGCAGGCCGAGCAACGAACCGGCCTCGTGCTGCACCGGATCGATCCTCAGGAGGTCTGGGCATGATGGAACTGGTCTGCCCCGCAGGAACCCCGGCCGCCCTGCGTGCCGCGGTCGAGGCCGGGGCGCATTCCGTCTATTGCGGTTTTGCCGATGAAACGAATGCGCGCAATTTTCCGGGACTGAATTTCACCCCCGAGGACATGGCCGAGGCCGTCGCCTTTGCCCACGCCCGCGGTGCCAAGGTACTGGTCGCGATCAACACCTTTCCTCGCGCCGGTGCCCAGCCGCTGTGGCACCGTGCGCTGGCCAATGCCGAGCAGGCAGGGGCGGATGCGGTGATTCTGGCCGATATCGGCCTGCTGGCCCACGCCGCCGAACACCACCCGAACCTGCGCCGCCACCTGTCGGTGCAGGCCGCCGCGGCCAATCCGGATGCGATCAATCTCTATGCCGACGCCTTTGATGTCCGGCGCGTGGTCCTGCCGAGAGTCCTGACCGTCGAGGAAATCGCCGCCATCAACCGCGAGATCGAAGTCGAGACCGAGGTTTTCGTCTTTGGTGGGCTCTGCGTCATGGCCGAGGGGCGGTGTTCCCTGTCGTCCTATGCCACGGGCCTCTCTCCCAACATGAATGGGGTCTGTTCTCCCGCCAACCATGTCGCCTATGCCGAAGAGGGGCGCGATCTGGTGGCGCGGTTGGGGGGCTTTGCAATTCACCGCACTCCAAAGGCGGCGCCCGCACCCTATCCGACGCTCTGCAAGGGCTGCTTCACATCGGGCGCGCAAACTGGGCATATTTTCGAGGATCCTGTGTCGCTTGATGCCACGCACCTGATCCCGCAACTTGCCAGAGCCGGGGTCAGGGCGCTGAAGATCGAAGGCCGCCAGCGTTCCCGCGCCTATGTGACTCAGGTGGTTCGCGCCTTTCGCGCCGCGGTCGAGGCCGAGGCCGCAGGCCGACCGCTGCCC
>CALEZJ010000229.1 GCA_937927885.1 uncultured Paracoccaceae bacterium
GGGTGCTGGTCAGTTCTCCAGCGTCGCCAGCACCGCGGCCGCAGCCGCGGCGGGGCTGATGGCACCGGCCTCGACCCGCCTTCCCATGGCCGACAGAATCTCGCGCGCAACGGGAGTCTCCAGTCGCGCGAGCAGGGCGTGGCGCAACTCGTCCAGAAACCAGCGTCGCTGCTGCGCCGCGCGGTGCGCGGCCCAGTGCCCTTGCGCGCGGCGCCAGTCGACCAGCGCACAGATACGGTCCCAGACCTGCACCAATCCGTCTTCCTGCAGGGCCGAGGCGGTCATCGCCAGAGGGAAGCCCGGCGCATCCTGCGGCCGGGCGCGCAACAGGCGCAGTGCCCCCGCGTAATCGGCACAGGTGCGCATCGCGGCCGGCTTCAGATCACCGTCAGCCTTGTTGACCACGATCAGGTCGGCGGCCTCCATGATCCCTCGCTTCACCCCCTGCAATTCGTCGCCCCCCGCCGGCGCCATCAGGAGCAGGAACACATCCGACAGATCCGCGACCACGGTTTCCGACTGGCCGACCCCCACGGTCTCTATCAGCACGACATCGAACCCGGCAGCCTCGCACAGCGCCAGCGCCTCGCGCGTGCGACGCGCAACGCCACCCAGATGCGTCTGGCTGGGCGAGGGACGGATGAAAGCGTTCTTGTGGCGTGACAGACGCTCCATCCGGGTCTTGTCGCCCAGAATCGATCCGCCGGTGCGCGCCGAGGACGGATCGACCGCCAGTACCGCAACTTTCAACCCACGCGCGCACAGCATCATGCCGAAGGATTCGATGAAGGTCGACTTGCCCACCCCCGGCGTGCCGCTCAGCCCGATACGCAAAGCCTGCCGCCCGGCCCCGGCCAGGTCATCCAGCAGTGCCAGCGCCTGCACGCGGTGATCGGCGCGGGTCGATTCGACCAGCGTGATGCCCCGCGCCAGCGCGCGTCGGTCGCCAGCCAGAATGCGGCCTGACAGGTCTCCGGGCAGAGGGGTCTCGGTCATCGCATCCGCCATCTTGCATTGCCGGTCGATCCGGCGTTTGGTTTCTCTTGGCCCCGGCCGGGGGCTTTGTCCAGACCACAGCCCCCCACAGGCCCTCGTGCGCGCAGCCCTGATCCTTGCCTTGATGGCGCTTTCCGCCGCCCCTGCCCCGGCGCAAGACGCAACAAGCCTCGCCCTGACCGCCCGCTTCGGGCTGTTTAAGGTAGCCGAGATCACGCTGGACGCACGCGAAAGCGACGGGGCCTATGCCCTTCAGGCGCGTGCCGTCGGGGCAGGGCTGGTGGCGGCGTTCAGAGATGTGCACTTCGACCTCAACACCGAGGGCGAGAGGTATCACGACGACTGGCTGCCGCGCCGTTTTGTCGGCGATACCGACACCGGGCGCAGGCAGGTGCGCGTGACCATGCGTTGGCCGCAGGGCATTCCGGTGATCGACGCCATTTCGCCCGACGAACCTGTCACCGAATGGTCGCTCGACCCCGCACTGCAGGGCGATGCCCTCGACCCGCTGACCGCCTTCTGGCGCCTGTTGCGACCCCGCCCACGCGGGGAGCTCTGTGGTTGGTCTGTCGACCTTTACGACGGCCGCCGCCGCGCGCGTCTGGTGCTGCACCCGGGTCAGGGCGATCCCGGCGTGATGACTTGCGGCGGAGCCTATCAGCGCATCGGTGGCTATTCGGCCCGCGAACTCGATGAGCGGGGGCCGTCCTCGCCCTTTAGCCTGACTTTCCATCCCCGGACGCCAGATCACTGGTATCTGACCGAGGCGGTCGTTGTCACCCGTCAGGGCCGGGTGCGCGTGCTCTCCACCGAGTGAGCGCATGACCCCCAACCTCCTTCCGAATTCCCTGCCCATCGAACCCTTGCTGCCAGACCTTTGCGCTGCACTGGCGGCGCGAGGCATGGCGGTGTTGCAGGCCCCCCCCGGCGCAGGAAAGACCACGCGCGTGCCGCTGGCCCTGCTGGATCAGGTGGCTGGGAGGATCGTCATGTTGGAGCCGCGCCGTCTAGCGGCGCGCGCGGCGGCCGAGCGGATGGCCGAGACGCTGGGCGAGGCCGTGGGCCAGCGCGTTGGCTATCGCATCCGGGGCGAAGCGAAGGTGTCGAAAGCAACCCGCATCGAGGTGGTGACAGAGGGTATCCTGACCCGGATGCTGCAATCGGATCCCGCGTTGGAGGGGATCGGCGCGGTGATCTTCGACGAGTTCCATGAACGCAGCCTGAACGCCGATCTGGGCCTGGCGATGGCGCTGGAATGCCGCGCGGCGCTGCGCGAGGATCTGCGACTGGTGGTGATGTCGGCCACGCTCGACGCCGCCCCTGTCGCCGCCCTGATGGGAGACGCGCCGATGCTGACTGCCGCAGGCCGCGCCTTTCCAGTCGAGACCCGCTGGCTGGAGGCGCCCTTGCCTGCAGGCGTGCGCCTGCCACAGGCGGTGGCCGATCTGGTGTTGCGCGCGCTGGGCGAGACCGAGGGCGGTATACTGGTGTTCCTGCCCGGCGAGGGCGAGATCCGCCGCGCTTGCGCGCTGCTGGCGCCCCGGCTGGCGCCGGGTATCGTGCTGCAACCGCTTTATGGCGCGATGGACTTTGCTGCCCAACGGGCCGCGATCACGCCATTGGCGCAGGGGCGCAAGTTGGTTCTTGCCACGGCGATTGCCGAAACCTCGCTGACCATTCCTGACGTGCGGGTGGTGGTCGATGCGGGGCAGGCCCGGCGCGCGCGGTTCGATCCGAATTCGGGCATGTCGCGGCTGATGACCGAACGTGTCAGCCTTGCAGAGGCCGAACAGCGCCGCGGCCGAGCGGGGCGGGTGGCGCCGGGGGTCTGCTATCGACTGTGGACCCGCGGGCAGGAAGGCGCGCTGCCCGCCTTCGCCCCGCCCGAGATCGAAACCGCAGACCTTGCAGCGCTGGCGCTCGAACTGGCGCTGTGGGGGTCGGACGCGCTGCCCTTCCTGACCCTGCCGCCGGTGGGCCCGCTGACCGAGGCGCGAAGCCTGCTGGAGGGTCTGGGGGCGCTGGCAAACGGACGCATCACCGACCATGGCCGCGCGCTGGCAACCCTGCCGCTGCATCCCCGCCTTGGCCACATGCTGCTGGTGGCAGGCAAAGGCGCCGCGCCACTGGCGGCGCTGTTGGGGGC
>CALEZJ010000230.1 GCA_937927885.1 uncultured Paracoccaceae bacterium
GCCACGGATCGACACTGCCTGGAGAGCGATGCATGCCGCATGACGAGACCCACCACGCCGAGACAGCTCCTGAGACTCCTGGCGCCACGTCACCGGGCCTCCGCGCCGAGACCAATCCCCGCAAGGAGATGATGCGCGAGCAGATCCTCGACACAGCCGCACGCATGTTCGACGAGATGGGCTTTGACCGCAGCAGCATGGCCAGCATCGCGCAATCTGTGGGTCTGGGGCGCTCGGCGATCTATCACTATTTCAGTTCCAAGGAAGAAATGCTGGCCGCGATGATCGAGGCCGAGGCCCTGACACCGTCGAACCGGCTGGCCGAATTGCCGGTGCTGCCCGACAGCACCGCCAGCGAATTGTTGCGTCGCGTGGTCATCGAGGGTGTCGAGCGGCGGTTGACCAGTGGCGCGCGATTCGTGCGCCTGTCCCGGCTGGAGGCACAGATCCCCGATCATCTGCGGCGCGGTTATGACCGCTCGCGTCGGGCGATCTATCAGTATTATGTACGCTGCATCGAGCACGGGATCGAAACCGGCGAGTTTCGCCGCGTCGATTCCCATGTCGCGGCCTTCTCTGTCCTTGGCATGGCCAACTGGACTTCGCGCTGGTTCAGGGCTGACGGGCGGCTGAGCGCGCGCGAAGTGGGCGAGATGATCGCCGACATGGCACTGGCCGCCCTGCGCACCACCGACGAGCGTGACCGCGTGCTGAACGAGGCGCGAGAGCGCACACGCGGGTTGCTTGACGAGATGCGCGCCCTGTCGGCCCTGCTGGGCTGACAGCGCAAGACAGCGGCTAGTCCGGTTGAACGATGCATCCGGGGGGCGTTCGGGCTCCTTTTGCCAGACAGGAAAAAGCCCCGACGGGGCAATCAGGGAGGGAACCGGATGCTCGCGGAAATCGCCGTCATCCTTATCCGCGGCATCGCCATCGGGGCGCTGTTTTCGGTCGTCGCGATGAGTTTCAACATCGTTCACAATGCCTCCGGCATCTTCAATTTCGCTCAGGGGAACATCTTCATCCTTGGCGGTTTCGGGGCCTATCTGCTCGCCAATGGTGCGGGGCTGGGGGTGTGGATCCCAGCGCTGATCCTGGTCGCCTGTCTGGTTGGGGCGTTGACTGCGTTTCAGGGCTGGATCACGCTCTTGCCGCTGCGCACCTCGACGGAACAGGACAGCTGGCTGATCTCGACCGTTTCGGTTTCGGTGATTCTGGCGGCGGGGCTGCTGCTGATCTACGGGCCTTTCGCCTATACGGTGTCCGGACCGCTGCCCGGCTATCGCATCTTTGGCGTTCGCACCCCGGGGGCGTTCTTTCTGGCCATCGTCGCCATGTTCGCCTGGTACTTCGCCTTGCGCTGGTTCCTCAATCGCACCTTGACCGGTCTGGCCATCTCGGCCTTGTCGCAAGACATGGAGGCCGCGCGTGCCGCAGGTATCCCGGTGCGCAAGCTGCAACTGCTGGCCTTTGGCATCAGCGGCATGATCGCGGGGTCGGTTGGTTTTGCCGTGGCGCCGATCATCACCGTCAGCCCGGATGCGGGCCTGCGCTATGTGCTGTCGGGCTTCATCGCTGCGGTTGTCGGTGGGATTGGCAACAACACCGGCACGCTGATCGGAGGGCCGCTGGTGGGCGTGGTGTCGATGCTGACCGCCTACAAGATCGGCGGCGCCTATCAGGACCTCGCGCTGTTGCTGGTCCTGGCGGTGATCCTGATGTTCTGGCCGCAGGGCCTGTTCGGCCGTGCCGCCGCGCGCCGCGTCTGACAGGGAGAGTGCTGCCATGACCGCCACTTCCGCGACCCCGGCCACTAACCCGGCCAAGGGTTCCAGCTTCAACTCGGACCGCCAGCAACTGATGCTGGGTGCCGTGCTGATCCTGGGCACCGGGCTGTTGCCCAGCCTTCTGGGCAACGCCTATTGGGAACACACGTTCCATCTGGTCAATGTCTACATCGCCGTCTCGATCCTGCAGAACTTTCTCTTCATCGACGCTGGCCAGAAATCCTTTGGCCAGGGCGCAATCCTGGGGCTGGGGGCCTATGGGTTTGCCATAGCTTTCGGGCTGCACGGTTGGGGTTTCCTCCTGGCGACCCTGGTCGGCGTGCTGGCCGCTTCGGTGGGGGGGCTCTTGTTCGCCCTGCCCGCGCTGAGGGTGCAAGGGTTCCATCTGGGCTTCGTCACGATGAGCGCTGCGATCGTCTTTCCGCAGTTGCTGACCCAGATGAGTGGGCTGACCCGCGGCATCAACGGGATCAGCGTCTCGTTGCCCGATCTGGCCGCGAAGCCGTTTCTGGGTCTCAGTTGGTTGACGCTTCTGTTGACCCTGGTGCCGATTGCGGCGTTGGTGCTGCATTACATCATCCGCAATTCGCGGCTGGGTCGACGCATGCGCATTGCGGCGGAAAGCCCCGAGGCCGCGCGTTCGCTGGGGATCATGCCGGGGGGAATGCGGGCGCTGGCATTTGTCATCGCTTCGGCGCTGACCGGGCTTCTGGGCGTGCTTTATGTGCCCGCCGTCGGTTTCATCAGTCCGCAGGGTTTCCTGCTGGATCTGTCGTTCATCTTCTTCTTTGCCGTGGTCGTCGGCGGCAGGGGGCAGTTGCTGGGGCCGATCATCGGCGTCTGGATCATCTTCATCCTGCCTTCGGTGCTCCTGGTGCAACTGGTGGAGTACAAACCGCTGGTCTATGGCATCCTGACGCTGGCCGCCGTCCTGGTTTTTCCTGACGGGATCGTCGGGAGCTTCGAGGCTGCGCGCCGCAAACGCACGCAAAAGGGAGGTGGCGAGGGCGGATTCCGCCTGGCGGCGGTCAATTCGGCGCTGGCCTCGCTGACGCCGGTTCCCGCATCGACCAGCACGGAACCCGTGGTTCGTGTGCGCGGCGTGACCAAGCGCTTTGGTGAGGTGACCGCTATCGAGGGCATCGACCTTGACGTGATGCCGGGCGAGATCCACGGCCTCGTCGGGGCGAATGGTTCGGGCAAGACCAGCCTGCTGAACGTGCTGTCGGGCTTCACTCCGGCCAGTGAGGGGCGCTATTGGCTGAAAGGGCGGGATGTGACGCGGCGTTCGGCAGCGCAGATCGGCGGCATGGGGATCGGCCGCACCTTCCAGAATCCGCGGGTTTTTCCGTTCTTCTCGGTCTGGAACAACATCCGGGTTGGTCTGGACGCGCGGCGCACGCCGCTGGATCCGCAGATGCAGGCACTTGCCGACCGCTTTGCCCGCACCATGGCCGAGGACAGCCCCGCGCTGTTGTCGCATGGCCAGCGGCGCCTGCTCGAGGTGGTCCGTGTCCTGATGAAGGATTCCGATCTGGTTCTTTTCGACGAGCCGGCAGCCGGCCTGTCGCCCCAGGAGCGCGAGGATTTCGGGGTTCTTGTGCGCCACCTCAGCCGCAGGCTTGGCAAGGCGGTAATCCTGGTTGAACATGATCTCGATCTGGTCTGGGGTATCGCCGACCGCATCACTGTGCTGGAAACTGGCCGCGTGGTCGCCTCGGGAACACCGGCCGATCTGGCCCGCGACCCGGCGGTGCAGCATTTGTTCGTAGGGGGCGACCATGCTTGAGGTACGCAATCTGGTTGCCGGATACGGTGACATGCCGGTGATCCGTGACATCTCGCTGTCGGTGACGGCCGGTGAAATCCTGCTGATCGGCGGCGAGAACGGGGCGGGCAAATCGACGCTTCTGCGCGCGATTGCTGGGTTCAACCGACCCGGTGCAGGAAGTGTGTGGCTGGGAGGG
>CALEZJ010000231.1 GCA_937927885.1 uncultured Paracoccaceae bacterium
GCTGGGGGGCGCCAAGGCGCTGGCGGGGGACGGCGACGAGACCGAGGTCGCGATGGCGCGCGGGTCGCTGATTCACAGGTTGCTCGAAGACCTGCCACGGGCCGAGGATCCGCAATCCCTGGGTCTGGCGCTGGTCGAGGGTCATCCGGCGGCCGCCGAGATCCTGGCCGAGGTGCGCGCGCTGCTGGCCGATCCGGCGCTGCGCGAGGTCCTGGGCGGTGACGCGCTGGTCGAGGTGGGGCTGTCCGGCCTCTGGCGCGGTCGCAGGATGTACGGCGCGATTGACCGGCTGATTGTCGACGAGGAGCGAGTGCTGGCCATCGATTTCAAGTCGAACCGAACGGTGCCTGCGGATGCGGGCCAGGTGCCCGAGGGGTTGCTCAGGCAGATGGGCGCCTATGCGCATCTGTTGAAGGGGATCTATCCGGGTCGCGAGGTGCAGTGTGCGCTCCTCTGGACCGCGACCGGCACGCTGATGCGCCTCGATGCCGCGGCGCTGGAGGCGGCGCTGGATCGGGCCGCCCTTGACCCGGCACTGGGCGCTCCTTAGGTTGCAGCAACCCCACAGACCCCCAGGAGAGACCCATGGCGACCGTTCCCGTGACCGACGCGACCTTCGATGCCGAAGTGCGCAACAGCAACATCCCCGTCGTCATCGACTTCTGGGCCGAATGGTGCGGCCCCTGCCGCCAGATCGGGCCGGCGCTGGAGGAATTGTCGAACGAATACGCAGGCCGGGTGAAGATCGCCAAGGTCAATGTCGACGAGAACCCGCAGGTCACGGCGGCGATGGGCATTCGCGGGATCCCCGCGCTGTTCCTGGTCAAGAATGGCCAGATCGTCGCCAACAAGGTCGGCGCGGCACCCAAGGCTGCGCTGCAAAGCTGGATCGATGCCTCGATCTGAGCGCGAATCGTTGCTGCTTCTTGACGCCGGGCCCTGACAGGCCCGGCGTTTTCATGCGCTGGCCCGCAGGACCTGGGCGCGCGGCGAGGTGGCCAGCGGAACTTCGTCCGGGACAAAGGAGATCATCAGCGCCCCGGTCGATGTCCTTCGTGCGGTCACGGCCAAGGTTTCCCCGTCGCTCATGCGCATCCGGTCGCGGATGGGCGAGCGGTCTGACAGGCCGGGGCGGGCAAGGGTGGCGACCCGGTCCCACAGGTCGCCATTGTCGCTGACCTCGCGCCAGTTTTCCAAGGCCTCGGCCAGGGTGACGGCGGCCAGGGATTCCTCGCCTTCGAGCGTCCAGAGTTGCGAAAAGGCGGTGTTGGTCAGCACGAGTTGCCCGTTGGGGGCGAAGACCGCGATGGCGTCGTCGATCTGGTTCAGCACGGATTGGCTGGTGTCCATCTCGGAGCGGACATTGCGCGTCAGATGGGTTTCCGAGGTGATATCCTCGATCAGGAAGGCCAGGGCGCCATCGGGATGAGGATTGGCGCTGACGCGGAAGGTCTGGCCCGTAGGCAGCGACCAGGTTTCCTCGAACTGGCCGGCATTGGCCGAGGTTTCGATTTCCAGCAGGCGGCGCGCCCAACTGCGATAGTCGCGCGGTTCGGGCAGCACATGCTTGTCGCGCATGCGGTTCAGGAACCCCTCCATCCCCGGACGCGACAGCAGGAATTCGGGCTCCAGACCGGTCAGGTCGGTCAGCGCGGGGTTGAACACCTGCAAGCGGCGGGTGCGGTCAAAGATCGCAAGGCCGATGGGCAGCGTGGCAAAGGTCTTGGTCAGCGTCTGGACGAATTCGCGCCGGGTCTTTTCGGCATTCTGCGCCTCGTCGGCGGGCAGGGCATAGGCCAGCGTCCCGTCCTCGCCTTTGATGCGGGCGACATCGAACCACGCGGGGCGCGCGCCATTGGTGCCACCGAGACAGACGCGGCGGCCCGTGTCCTGCGCGAAAAGCGCGGGCAGGGGCCAGGCCAGCCCGGCGCCGCCGAGCATCTCGCTCGCGCGGTGGAGATAGGCGCGGTTGGCCCAGGTCACGCTGCCTTCGGCCGTCTCGCGCCACAAGAGCAGCGGCGCCGATTCGGTGATCTGGCGCAAAAGCTCAAGTTCCTGCTGCATCGCGCGAAAGCTGAGCCGGTCGAGTTGGATGGCGCCGTCCTCCTCGACCTTGTCGGACAGCGACAGGCGCAGGACGCCGTCCAGCCATTCCACGGTCAGATCCAGCGGCAGGCCATCGGCGGCGGCCAGCGCCGCTTGTTTTCGCGCGGGGATTTCGGCCAGCACCGCGTCCAGCGTCGGAAAATCGGCGGCCAGATGGCGCGTGAGGCGGACAAGGTCGTCCCCGTCACCGCTGGCGCGCAGCGTGTCGAGCAGAGCGGCGGCGCGCGGCGTGCAGTCGAGCAGGGTGCGCCCTTCGAACAGAAAGGCGGTCGCCGGGCCGAGGGGCAGGGCGGACCCGCGTTTTCGTGGCTGCGGGCGTCGCAGCGCCGCGACGATCAGCAGGATCCCCGCCACGGTCAGCGCCGAAGTTCCGACCAGCACCAGCGCGAATGCGAATGTCTGCGGCATGTCACCACCCTGTCAGCACGGCCGGGGATTGCCCCGGCCCTGTGTTCAGGAATCGGTCGGATTGGTTAAATCGCGGTTAAGAAGCCCGGGCGATCAGGAAGAAACATGGGGCGTGTTCTGTCCCAGAGGCCGCCGCGCATCGGATTCGATCGCCCGACGCGGCCAGACGACCTCGGCCATGGCGCCGCTGCGTTCGCCGGCGCCCCGGTCGGAACGGCTTTTTGGCGAGCAATTGGCGAATCGCACCTCGGCCCCGGTGCGTTCCAAAAGCGTCTTGGCGATGAACAGGCCCAGACCCATGCCGTCATATTCGGGTCGGCTGGGCCGTGTTTCAGTGGTGCGGTCGCGCAGATAGGGGTCGCCGATCCGGTCGAGAAGATGCAGGGGAAAGCCCGGCCCGTCATCGACCACCCGTATCTCCACCGTATCGCCGGTCCAGGACAGGTCGATCCAGACCTGCGACTGGGCGAAATCGACGGCGTTCTGGATCAGGTTGCGCAGGCCGTGGATGACTTCGGGCCGCCGCGCGATTTCGGGCATGCGGTCATCGCTCAGCGCCTCGATCGTCACCTTGCGCCCACGGTCGACATGGGGGGCGGCGGCCTCGGCCACGACGGCCTCGAGCGGAGCAGAGCGCAGGTGCAGATCGTCCTTGCCCGCCTGTCCCATCGACCGCAGGATCGCGCGGCAGCGGTCGGCCTGCTCGCGGATCAGGCGGGCATCCTCGATCAGGTCGGGGGCCAGGTCCGGACGGTCGAGCGCGTCGATCAGTTCCGCCGATACCAGCTTGATCGTGGCCAGCGGTGTGCCCAGTTCATGCGCGGCGGCGGCGATCACCCCGCCCAGATCGGTCAGTTTCTGTTCGCGCGCGAGGGCCAGTTGCATGGCCATCAAGGCCTCGGCCAGGGCGTGCTTTTCCGCCGCGATCGAGCGGGAATAGAGCCCGCAGAAGGCGATCCCCACCACCACCGCCAGCCAGAACCCGAACCGGAAGATGTCCGGCAGCAGCAAGGGGGCGCCATCGGCAAGGTGGAGAGGTTCGAAAACGAGGGCCAGAAAGGACGCCAGCGCAACCGCGATCAGCCCCA
Source organism: uncultured Paracoccaceae bacterium (assembly GCA_937927885.1). Classification (GTDB taxonomy): domain Bacteria; phylum Pseudomonadota; class Alphaproteobacteria; order Rhodobacterales; family Rhodobacteraceae; genus Pararhodobacter. Next base: position 3,603 of record CALEZJ010000231.1, read on the forward strand.
GAATCAGCGTTGCGCGCGTCTGCAGCGCGGTCGCGGCGATGGTCACCGGGGCGATCAGCAACAGGGCAAAGGGGTTGTTCAGCCCGCCGGTCAGGAACAGGAGAAGCGCAAGCTGCAGCGTGTCGAAGATCAGCGTCAGCAGGGCCTCGGTTTCCGACAGGCGCTTCGAGCGCGGGAAGATCCGTCCACTGAGCAGGTTCGAGGCGACCGAGACTGCGACAATCGACAGGCACAGCACCAGCGGGATCTGGAGATCGAAGAGCTGCACGCTGGCAAGCAAGGCCACGACCTGGCCAAAGGCAGCGAGCCAGCGCACACGGGTCAGGGTCTCCAGCCGGATCCAGTGGCCCTGTGCCTCGCGGTTCATCAGGCCCTGTGCGGCGGTGTTCATGGGGTGGCCTGTTGTCGCGGAGGGGATCGGGGCCATTGATAAGGCGCCAGCGCTGGGGCATCAAGCGCGGACAATTCAACAGGCCCGGAGGCAAACGCATGATCAGGACCTATACCATCGGCGCGGCGGTCTTCATCGCGGGGCTACTGGGCGTGCTGGGCTGGATGGCGTTTCGCCCGGCGGGCGGCGATCCGTTTGCGCCGTGCCGGGTGACGTCGGTTTCCGGGGGGCTCGACCTGATCGGGGGCCCGTTCGAACTGGTCAACGCCGCGGGCCAGACGGTGAGCGATGCCGACATCATCACCATGCCGACGATTCTCTATTTCGGTTATACCTTCTGCCCGGACGTCTGCCCGCTGGACAATGCCCGCAACGCGCAGGTGACCGAGATCCTGGAATCGCGCGGCATCATGGTGCAGCCGGTGTTCATCTCGATCGATCCGCGCCGCGACACTCCCGAACTGGTGGGCGAATTCGCCAGCGTCTTTCATCCGCGCATGATCGGCCTGACCGGTAGCGAGGAACAGGTCCGCGCCGCCTCGCGGGCGTATCGGACGTTCTATTCGGCGCAAGCCACCGGCGACGACTATTACCTCGTCGACCATTCGACCTTCAGCTATCTGGTGTTGCCCGGTCGCGGCACGGTCGAGATCTTTCGCCACGACATGAGCGCCGAATCCGCGGCGCAGGTCGCCGAATGCATCATCCAGCGCGCCTGATCGCGATTTCGTGTATCGCAGTTTGACCTTGGCCGTTCCGCCGACTAGATCGGTTTCAGAAACGGGAAGGAACAGACATGGCCGATGACAGCCCTCTCGACCTTGGCGACGACCCCTCGCTGCTGCTGGTCGATGATGACGAGGTGTTTCTGAAACGTCTGGCCAAGGCGATGGAGAAGCGCGGCTTTCGGGTCGAAACCGCCGCGTCGGTGGCGGCCGGCAAGGCGTTGGCGATGCTGCGGCCCCCGGCCTATGCGGTGATCGACCTCAGGCTGGAGGACGGCAACGGTCTGGATGTGGTCGAGGCCCTGCGCGCCAAACGGCCGGATGCGCGGATCGTCGTGCTGACCGGATACGGGGCGATCGCCTCGGCGGTGGCGGCGGTCAAGATCGGCGCGACGGATTACCTGTCGAAACCCGCCGATGCCGATGAAGTGGTGAACGCCCTGCTGCAACGCGACGGCGCTGTGCTGCCGGACCCGGCGGAAAATCCGATGTCGGCCGACCGGGTGCGCTGGGAGCATATCCAGCGCGTCTACGAGCAATGCGACCGCAATGTCAGCGAGACGGCGCGGCGGCTGTCGATGCACCGGCGGACGCTGCAACGCATCCTGGCCAAGCGCAGCCCGCGATAGGAGCGTTTTCAGCAAAAGTGGGGACCACTTTTGCGGTTCGAAAATGCGACCATGCAAAGGCTCCGAGACCGCGCAGGGGGGCGTTGCTCCCCTCACCCCCCGGGATATTTGAGGACCGATGAGGGGTCAGTCGTCGCGTTCGAGTTCCGAGCGCAATTCACGCAGGACCGGCAGCACGGCGCGCACCCGGTCGATGCCGATCTTTGCCGCCAGCCCCGCGATCACCGGCGAAATGGCGTGCAGCGCCGCGTCGCGCGCCTGACGGCCGGAGGGGCTGATCGACACGAATTTGCGCCGCGCGTCGTCCCAGTCCGGGCGGATATGGATATGGCCGGCGATTTCCAGCTTTGACAGCGTGTTGGTCATCGCGCCGCGGGTGACGTGAAAGGCCTTGGCCAGTTGTGCCGGGGTGCGTTCGTCCTGCAGGCGGGCCAGTTGGTTGAGAACGCTGAAATGCGACAGCTCCATGCCTTTTGGCAGTACCCGGGTCAGCCGGGCGCGGGCCAGCTGGTCGGCCATGAAGAGTTCGGCGAAAAGGGCGACCGCGAGGTCGTCGACCGGCTTCATTCCGGCATCCCGAAGGGGCGGTCATGGTCGAGCGAGGGGACCCGGCCGCGGGCATGGGCAACGGCGGCGCGGTCCAGATCGACCCAGATCACCCCGGGTTCGGCGCCTGCATCGGCCAGAACCTCGCCCCAGGGTGCCACGGCCAGCGCATGGCCATGGGTGCGCCGTTCGCGCCCGGTGGTCTGCGGGTGCTGGCCGCATTGCGCCGGGGCCAGCACATAGCAGCCGGTCTCGATGGCGCGGGCGCGCAGCAGCGTTTCCCAGTGCGCGGCGCCGGTGACCGGGGAAAAGGCGGCGGGCACGGTCAGAACCTCGGCCCCGGCCTGGGCGAGGGCGCGGTAGAGATGGGCGAAACGCACGTCATAGCAGATCGACAGGCCCAGCGTGGCAAAGGGGGTGCGGGCGATCACCGCACGGTCGCCGGGCCGGATGCCGGCCGATTCGCGATAGGTTTCGGTCGGGGTTACCTGCACGTCAAAGAGGTGGATCTTGTCATAGCGCGCGGCAATCGCGCCATCGGGCCCGATCAGCAGCGAGCGATTGGCGAAGCGTCCGTCGGCATCCCCGGTCTTCACGATGATCGATCCGGCCAGAAGCCAGATGCCTGCGCGCGCGGCCTCGTCTTGCAGCATGGCCAGCACGGGGTCCGAGCCCTCGTCCCCCAGAACCCGGTGCTGGTGCGCCCGGTCGGCCGAAATGCAATTGGTGCATTCGGGCGTCAGCACGAATCCGGCACCGCCCGCGACGGCCCGCCGCACCGCCTCGCGCACCAGTGCCACATTGTCGGCGGGCAGGTCGCCGACGCTGAGTTGCAAGAGCCCCGCGCGCATCGGATCAACCCCGCAGGAGCGGGTCGAGCCCGCCCTCGCGGTCCAGAAGGTGCAGATCGTCGCTGCCGCCGATGTGACGATCCCCGATGAAGATCTGCGGCACGGTGCGCCGACCCGCGGCGCGGCGGAGCATCTCGGCCCGGCGCTCGGGGTCGGCCTCGACGTTGAATTCGGTGAATTGCGCACCCTTCGATTTCAGCAGGCGCTTGGCGGCGGCGCAGTAGCCGCACCAGGGGGTGGTGTAGATCTCGATCACCGGCATGGCACATCCTTTGCGTTTGAAGAGGATGTAGTGCGCGAAAGGCCGGTTGTGAACCTCTTTCAGGGATCGTGCAGGACCCGGGCCAGGATGACGATGCCCACATCGTCCGCGCCGGCAGCGAAACTGGCCTCGGCGGCGGCGGCCAGCGTCGCGCCCGAGGTCATCACGTCATCCACCAGCAGGATGTGGCGCCCCGGAATGCGTGCGGCCCGGCGCGGATGGGCGGTGATCGCGCCCTGCAGGTTCAGGAATCGCCCCTCGCGCGAGCGGCCGTCCTGCGAGAGGGTCGGGCGGCTGCGCACCAGCAGGTCCGGGCACAGGGGCAGGCCGGTTTCCTGCGCAAGGGCACGGGCCAGCAGGGCGGACTGGTTGTAGCGGCGCTGGAACAGGCGCCAGCGGTGCAACGGGACCGGCGCCAGCAGGGTGTCCGGCCGCAGCATCGGGGCGGCGGCGCGGGCCAGCCAGCGGCCGGCCGGGCGGGCGATGTCGTGGCGGTCGCCGTGTTTCAGCGCCAGCACCAGCCTGCGGCCGACATCGCCATAGGTCAGCGCGGCGCGGCCCTTGCTCCAGGGGCGGGCGATGCGCAGGCAATCGTCGCAATGGACGGGCCGCCCCTCGTCCTCGCCGGGCAGCGGGGTGCCGCAAAGATCGCAGACCAGCCCGTGGACAAAGGGAGTCTGGCCCCAGCAGCGCGCGCAGAGGGTGCCGGGCTCAAAGACCGCCTCGTCGCAGGAAAGGCAGGTCGGGGGAAAGAGCGTGTCGATCATGCCGCGCAGAGCGGTACGGGCCAGGGAGAGCCCCTTGACTTCGCCGTGCGGGGTGTCCTTGAACAACACCATGACTGCACCCCCTATCCCCCTGTTGACCGACCGCGCCGCGCTGGAGCGGTTTCGCGCCCGCGCCCTCGGCGCCCCCGCGCTGTTCCTGCACGAGGATGCGGCGGACGATGTTCAGGAAAGACTCAGCGAGGTTAACAGAAGGTTTACGGCGCCCGCCGTGGTGACGCCTTTTGCGCAGGTCTGGGAAGGACGGCTGCCCGGCGCGCGGATTGTCGCTGACACGCCTGTGCTGGACCTGGAACCCGGTGCGCATGATCTGGTGATTCACGCGCTGGGATTGCACTGGGCGGATGATCCTCTGGGCCAGATCATCCAGTGCCGCCGCGCGCTGCGGGCCGACGGGCTGTTCCTGGGCGTCACCTTTGGCGGCCAGACCCTGCACGAATTGCGCGCCGCGATGGCCGAGGCCGAGGCCGAAGTGACCGGCGGCCTGTCGCCCCGGGTGGTGCCGATGGGCGAGATCCGCGATCTGGGCGCTCTGGTGCAGCGCGCGGGGCTGGCGCTGCCGGTGGCGGATGCGTTTTCGCGCCGAATCCTGTATCGCGACCTCATGCATCTGGTGCGCGATCTGCGGGCGATGGGCGAAGGGAACGCGCTGGCCACCCGCCACCGCGCTCCGCTGCCGCGGGCCCTGATCGCCCGGGCGGCGCAGATCTACGCGCAGGGCTTTGGCGATGCCGAGGGGCGGATCCCGGTGACCGTGGAAACCATCGTGCTGACGGGCTGGGCGCCCGCGGACAGCCAGCCCAAACCCTTGCGCCCGGGTTCGGCGGCGGCGCGGCTGGCCGATGCGCTGGGGGCCGTGGAAATGCCACTGGAACCCGCGCCAATTGCCACACCCGGACGCGCAAGGGATTGACCTGCCGCGCGGTGCCGCTAGTTGGGGCAGGTTGTCAAGGAAAGGACTGCCGATGAGCCAGATGGACACGCCCGGGCAAGGCCGACTGGCGCATGCGCCCGCCGATCATCCGCCTGTGGCGCGCGCGCGGATCGGCGTGCTGATCGCCAATCTGGGCACGCCTGACAGCCCGGATTACTGGCCGATGCGGCGCTATCTGAACGAGTTCCTGTCGGACAAGCGGGTGATCGACATTCCCGCCTGGAAATGGCAGCCGCTGTTGCAATTGATCATCCTGTCAAAGCGGCCTTTCACCTCGGGCGCGAATTACCGGTCGATCTGGAACCAGGAGGCCAATGAAAGCCCGCTGATGACGATCACCCGGGACCAGACCGCCGCCCTTCGCGCGCGGATGGAGGCGGCGTTTGGCGGGCAGGTGATGGTCGAATTCTGCATGCGCTACGGCAATCCCTCGACCCGCTCGGTGGTGGACCGGATGGTGCAGGCGGGCTGCGAGAAGATCCTGTTCTTTCCGCTCTATCCGCAATACGCGGGCGCCACGACCGCCACCGCCAACGACCAGTTCTTTCGCGCGCTGATGACCCAGAAATGGCAGCCCGCCGCGCGCACGGTCCCGGCCTATTTCGACCATCCGCTCTATATCGAGGCGCTGGCGCAATCGGTCGAGCGCGCCTATGCCGCCGCCGAGGTCCGGCCCGAGGTCCTGGTCGCGTCGTATCACGGGATGCCGCAGCGCTATCTGCGCGAGGGCGATCCCTATCACTGCCAGTGCATGAAGACGACGCGGCTGCTGCGCGAACGGCTGGGGTGGGCGCCCGAGGCGATTCACACCAGCTTTCAATCGGTGTTCGGGCGCGAGGAATGGCTGCGGCCCTATACCGTTCAACATGTTGTGAAGCTGGCCGAATCGGGGATCAAGCGAATCGCGGTCATCGCGCCGGCCTTTTCGGCCGATTGCATCGAGACGCTGGAGGAAATCCAGGGCGAGATCTGCGAGGCGTTTGAGCACGCCGGCGGCGAGAGCTTTACCTATATCCCCTGCCTCAACGACGATTCGGCACATGTCGAGGCGCTGGCCGCGATCGTCACCGACAACCTGCGCGGCTGGATCTGAAGGCGCCAAAGCCAAAGGGGGCCGGGCATAAGCCCGACCCCCTTGGTGGATCAGCGGTTCCGAGACCGGATTTCGCAGGGAAACCCGGCCCGGAAACCCGTCAAATCACAGGGCAACAGCCGCGATGACCAGCAGCAGGAGCAGCGGGATCACGATGCCGCCGACCGACGACGACGAGTGAGCCACGACAACTTCCGGCTCGACGATCGGAGTGGTGTAGCCCGAAGCGAAAGCGGCGGTGCCAACGGTGGCCAGCACGGCGGCGAGAGCAAGTTTCTTCATGTCAACCTCCAGTATTCGCACGGCCCTGTTTTTGTTTGAGGACAGGAACATGCACCCAAGACGATACCTCGTAATGCCTTCAAAAGCAGGTTGTGCGGCGAATTGCAACCGGGCAAATGGGCCCTCGCCACCGGTTCGCCGCAATGTCGTCAAATAAGCAACACCTGCGTGCCGATCCGGGCAAAGCTGTAAAGTTCGGCGATATGCTCGTTGTAAAGCCCGATACAGCCGTTGGACGAGCGCCGGCCGATCTTGCGGGTGTCATGGGTGCCGTGGACGCGGTAATATTCCCACGACAGGTAAAGCGCATGCGTTCCCAGCGGGTTGTCGGGGCCGGGGCCGACGTATTCGGGCCATTCCGGGTTACGCTGGCGCATCGACGGGGTCGGCCGCCATTCCGGGCCCACCACCATGCGGGTGACATGGGTCATGCCGCGGCGGGTCAGCTCATCGGTCATCGGCACTGACGACGGGTAAAGCCGATAAGTGCTGGCGTCCTCGGACCAGAAATGCACGCAGCGGCTGTCGGTATCGGCCAGAATCGCGCCCCGCTGCAGGTTGCTGAAATAGTCGCGCCAGTCGAGCGTGCGGAAACTGGACAGGTTGCGGCGCACGGTCTCGCGCACATCGTCCTCGAGCTCGGTCGAATTGGCCATGGACGAGGGTGCGGGAGGCGTTGTCTGGGCCCAGACGGTCGGCGCGGAAAGCGTCCCACCCAGAGCGGCGGTGCCAGCCAGAAAACCGCGGCGGCTGAGCCGGCGAAACGGGTCATTCGTCATGTCGAGTGCCTCAAGGATGTAGGGATTTTTCCCATGCTATAAGGCAAAATCCGGCACTTCGCAACGCGGCGCGGCGAAATCACGCCGAGTTGCATTTGAACTTTCCCGGCGCTTTGGCTATTGCGGGGGCAACCAACCCACAGGTTCCTCATGCCCAGCCCCGTCCATCCCGCCCTGCTCGCCCTTGCGGCGCTTGCCGCCTGCACCTCGCCGGGCACACCGATGCGGATGGGGCCGGATGGCCGACCGGTTCCGGTGATCTATCGCATCACCGATCGCGAGGTTCCGCGCATCCAGACGCGGATGCGCGATGCGATCAATTCGGTGCGCGCGCAAAGCGGGCTGGCCCCCGTCGAATTCAGCGTGCCGCTTACCTCGGCGGCGGCGACGCATGCGCGCGACATGTCGGTGCAGGGGCGGCCCTGGCATTTCGGTTCGGACGGCTCGTCGCCGATCGACCGGGTGCGGCGCGTCGGCTATACCGGGCTGTTCCTGGGCGAGACGATCTCGGAGACCTACGAGACCGAACTGGAAACCCTGACCGCCTGGCTGGAACAGCGCGACACCCGTGCGATCATCCTGGAACCCCGCATCCGCGAGATCGGCTTTTCCTGGTATCAGGAGGCCAACGGCAAGCTGTGGTGGGTCCTGACCACCGGCGTCACCGAGGGGCTTCCCGGCACGCCCGCCTGATTCTGGCGGAGGCAGGGCCTGCCGTCACGGCAAGATCATGATCGGTGTCTGCAATCCGACCATGGAATAGATCTCCTCGATCTCGCGGTCGGTGACGGTGATGCAGCCGACCGACCAGTCACCCCGCGCGCGGCGGTGATTCGGCCCGCGCCCGTGGATGAAGATGTCGCCGCCCGGATCGACCCCCAACTCGCGCGCCCGGGCGCGGTCGGCCTCGTTGGGATAGGATATTCCGACCGACAGATGATAGGCGCTCTGCGGATTGCGCCGGTCGATGTGGTAAAGTCCCTCGGGGGTGCGCCCGTCGCCCTCGCGCTCCTTGTGGCCCTCGGGCGCGAAGCCCAGTCCGATCTCGTAGCGTCTCAACACGGTCTCGCCGTGCAGCAACTCCATCGTCCGATCGGTCTTGTAGACGCGGATTTCGGTCACCTGGGGCCCGTCATAGCTCAGGAACCGCGGCCCGCGCGCACAGGCGGCCAGGAGGCTGAGCAGCAAGAGACGGCGGGTCAGGCTCAGTCCAGCCAATGGGTCACTCCTCGAAGAAAGGCCGCGTCGCCGGGGTTGCCCAGGCGGTCGGCCGCATCGTCAGGGTTCATCCAGTGCGCGCTGTGGCCCGGTTCGGACGGCGGGCCGTGGCGGCGCACGGGCAGCGCCAGAAAGATCATACACAGCTTTTCCGCCCAGAGGTCATATTCCGGCATGTAGGTGAAGCGCCGGAACGTCCCCAGACGCCGCACCTGGCCGATGTGCCAGCCGGTTTCCTCGAACACCTCGCGGTGGAGGGCGCGCAACGGCGATTCGCCCGGGTCGATCCCGCCGCCGGGCAACTGGAATTCCGGCCAGGGGTCTTTCTGATGGGTCAGCAGCACCCGCCCGCCGCGCCACAGCACGGCATAGGCACCCGGCCTGCGGGTATAGCGCCGGTCAGCCTCGCGCGGGGTGCCATAGCGTCGTATCATCGGCTTTCCTCTGTGCGGGGCGGCGAATCACGGTTGCCCCCTTGGCCCGGGCCTTGGCATTCCTATATGACGGCGACAAAGAAAAGCCCCTGATGTGAAGGTTCCCCCATGACCCTCGGTGCGCAAATCGCCTGGGACGATACGATCCTGCCGTTTCAGCTGGACCGCGCGGACATCCGCGGCCGCGTCGCGCGCGTCGATGGCGTGCTCGATCGCGTGCTGGCCCAGCATTCCTACCCCGCGCCGATCGAGGATCTGGTGGCGCAGGCCGTCCTGTTGACCGCGATGATCGGCCAGACGCTGAAGCTGCGCTGGAAGCTGTCCCTGCAGGTGCGTGGCAAGGGTCCGGCGCGGCTGATCGCGACGGACTACTACGCCCCGGGTGCCGATGGCGCCCCGGCGCGCATCCGTGCCTATGCCAGCTATGATGCGGACAGGCTGTCGCTGACCGGGTCGGCCTTTGACCAGATCGGCGAGGGCTATATGGCGATCCTGATCGACCAGGGGCCGGATACCGTGCCCTATCAGGGCATCACGCCGATTGCCGGGGGCTCGCTCGCCGCCTGCGCCGAGGCGTATTTCGCCCAGTCCGAACAACTGCCGACCCGCTTTGCCACCGCGCTGGGCCGGTCGACCATGCCGGGGCGGCCGGAACATTGGCGCGCGGGCGGCATCATGCTCCAGCACATGCCAAAGGCCAGCCCCTTTGCCCGGGGCGATGCCACCGGCGAGGGCGGTCTTCTGGCCGCCGCCGATCTGGTGCACGGCGAGGATGCCGAGAACTGGACGCGGGCGAATGTCCTTCTGGACACGGTCGAGGAACTGGAGCTGATCGGCCCTTCGG
>CALEZJ010000232.1 GCA_937927885.1 uncultured Paracoccaceae bacterium
CGGGCGTGGCATACAGCCCTTGCAGTCGGATCGATTCCCCCGTGCCTGGCTGGTCCAGCGACAGCGTGGAAATGCCCCGTCGCGCCAGTTCCTGCGGAAGGCGGGAATAGTAGAGCAGCTCCTTGCAGCTATCGAGACCGTTCAGATAGAGCACACAGGGCGCCGACCCGTCGACTCCCTGCGCACGGGTGAAGTAGGCGGGCATGACCTTGCCCTTGTAGGGGATTTCCACCCGTTCGCAGTTTTCGTGACCCCAGTCGCGATAACGATCGAACGAGGTCAGCGCGCGGGCGTAGGTCTCCTTGCGGCCCGGATGGCCATGGCCCTGCATGCGCTCGGCGGTGAACAGATAGAGGGCCGCGCGCCGGTGCTTTTCGGCGGCGGACATCAGGCGTCCTTTGGCTTCATCCTCGCCCGCCATCTCGATCAGATCCTCGGCCTTCTTCATCCACTCGGCCAGAAACGCGCCAGTGCCCGCATCTTCGCCCTTCTGCGCCTTGTCCAGCAGCGGCTTGCACATGTCGATGATCTCGCCCATCTCGCCACCCGACTGGATGGCGATCGACAGGGACAGATTCCAGACATAGTTGGGAAAGTATTCGAAAAGGGCCATGCGCATCCTCCATTGCTGGCGGCACGCTAGCGGGCGGTGAGAGCAGAGAAAAATCGAAACTTCCACACTGATCTATCGGCCAACGCGATACCCGGGATGAGAAATAACAATTTCTCCAATATCCCATGCCTGTCCTAGGGTCGCCGCAGCGAGTTGGAGGAGAGAAAAATGCGTATCATCGGTCCCGATGAGATGGTCTTTGGTGTCGACGATCTGGCCGCCAGTCGCCAGTTCCTGACAGATTACGGCCTCGCCGAGGTGGAATGGTCGGACGCGGGCGGCACTTTCGTCGCGCTCGACAATACCGCCATCACCGTGCGCCACCGCTCGGATCCCAGCCTGCCAAAGGAACTGCCCTCGAAAAGCACGATCCGGCTGACGATCTACGGAGTCGAGGACGCCGCCTCTCTGGAGGAGATCGCCGCCGAGATGGCCAAGGATCGCCCGGTCAGTCGTGGCACCGATGGGTCGGTCACCTTCGAGGACAACGTGGGTTTCCTGCTCAAGTTCCAGTTGACCCGCCGCACGCAGCTGGAGATGGAGCCCGAACTGGTCAACTCGCCCGGTGCGCCGCCCGCGCGGGGGCCCAACAAGATCGGGGCCTGGCAGGATGCTCCCGCAAAGCCCCGCACCCTGTCCCACATCGTCTATTTCACGCCAGACATGCCGGGGATGGAGAAATTCTATGTCGAGCGGCTGAAGTTCGTGGTCACTGACCGCTTCAATGGTGTCGGGCCTTTCCTGCGTCCGCAGGCCTGCCGCGACCACCACACGCTGTTCATGCTGCACACTCCGACCTACATGCAGGGGCTTGAGCATCTGGCCTTCCACATGCAAGGCCCGACCGAACTGATGCTGGCAGGTTCGCGTCTGGTGAAAAAAGGTTGGGAAAGCTTCTGGGGACCGGGGCGCCACAAGTTCGGCTCGAACTGGTTCTGGTATTTCAACTGTCCACTGATGACTCATTTCGAATACGATGCCGACATGGATCTGCACGACGAAACCTGGGTCCCGCGCGAGATCGACATCAGCGGCGAGGCGGCACAGCTCTTCCTGTTCGAGAATGTCGAGAAATGGTTCCCCGGTGGCGGTCCTGGCAAGTAATCCGACCCCCGATCTGATCGGGCCCCTCTGTCGGCTCGACGATTTGGCCGAGGGGTATTCGCGCGGCTTCGACCCGCTGGGCGAGGGCCGCGATTCGATGTTCATCGTCCGAAAGGATGGGCGCCTGCATGCCTGGCGCAATTCTTGTCCGCATTATGACAGGGCGCGGATGGCATGGAAAAAGGATGAATTTCTGAACGCCGACCGCAGCCAGATCGTGTGCGGCGCGCATGGGGCATTGTTCACTATCGACACCGGTGAATGCACATTGGGCCCTTGTCTGGGTCAGCAGTTGACGGCAGTTACGCTTCACATCGAGGATGGCAAAGTCTGGGTCGTGCCCCCCTATGCGCCTGCCCGGCCCCAAAGGAGGATTGCTCATGCCCAGGCGGATCGTTGACCTTTCGGTGCCCCTGATGAGCGGGATCCCGTCGGACCCCCCACCGCTGCGACCGCAGATCACCTACCGCGACCACGCCATCGGCGCAGCCGAGTTTGCTCCCATGGCCGGGCTGAAACCCTCGGACATGTTGGGGAGTGCGGGACCCGCGTCCGAGGACCTGCACGTTACGACCCACGCAGGCACGCATATGGACGCGCCCTGGCATTATCATCCGACGATGAACAACGGTCAGCGCGCGATCACAATCGACGAGGTGCCGCTGGAGTGGTGCATGGGTCCGGGCGTCAAGCTGGACTTCCGCGCCCTGCCCGATGGCCATGTGGTGACAGCGGCCGAGGTCGAAGCCGAACTGGCGCGCATCGGGCATGAGTTGCAACCGGGTGACATCGTGCTGGTCAACACGGCTGCCGGCACACGCTATGGGCACGACGATTACCTGACGCGCGGCTGCGGGATGGGACGCGAGGCGACGCTGTATCTGACCGCACGCGGGGTCCGGGTCTGTGGCATTGACGCCTGGGGATGGGACGCGCCACTGGTCCATATGGCCGCCGCAATCCGCGCGACGGGAAACGCCGCGCTGTTCTGGGAAGGCCACAAGGCTGGGGCCGAAACGGTCTATTGCCATATCGAGAAGCTGCACAATCTCGAAAGCCTGCCCGCAACCGGCTTCACGGTCGCCGCCTTTCCGGTGAAGGTGGCCAAGGGATCGGCTGGCTGGTGCCGGGCAGTGGCCATTTTTGACTGACGGTTCCACGGCCCGGCCCCGGGGTGCTGCCCCAGAGCCCGGAGCATTTTATGCCTAGGATGAAAGGGCGAGGTTCGCGGCCGCAAAGCTGGCGGCTTTGCACCGGGAACGGCTTGGCCTAGGCTGGGTGCCACGCAGCAC
>CALEZJ010000233.1 GCA_937927885.1 uncultured Paracoccaceae bacterium
CCCGACAACAGGCCCGCCATGAGGCGCCGCTTGTCCCTGAGCCGCGGAAACAGGGCATAGACCCGCTCCATCCCCTCGTCCAGCGCGGCCGGACCCAGCAGATAGCCGCCAAGGCGAAGGTTTTCCTCGGTACTCATGGTCTGGAACAGGCGCCGCCCCTCGGGGACATGGACGATCCCGGCTTCGACGATCTGGTCGGCATTGCGCGTGGTCAGGTCAGCACCGTCGAAGCGGATCGACCCGTGGATCAGCCGCCCGTCCTCGGGATAGAGGATCGCGCTGATCGCCTTGAGCAGGGTCGATTTCCCCGCGCCGTTCGCCCCCAGCAGCGCCACGACCCGCCCCTTGTCCACACGCAACGACACGTCGCGCACGGCCTCGATAACGTCATGATAGAAAACCTGGACGTTCGAGACCTCCAGACCGCTGCTCATGGCTCGCCGCCCCCGGCAAGACCGCGCAATTCCTGCGAGATCGCCAGAAGCCGCTCGGCCAGCGCCTCTGACCCCGGGGCTGCCGCCGGTGGCAGTGCATAGGCGGCGTGAATGAGCGCGGTGATGTTGTTGGCCAGGCTCTCGGGATCGAAGGTGCCGATGTTCATGCGAAACGGCCAGGTCGCCTGTTCGACCACGCCAAACAGCATGTCGCGGCCCAGCCGCGGAGAGATGTCGGCGCGCAACTCGCCGCGCATCGCGCCGTCGCTGAGAATCTTGATCACCCGGTTGGCATAGCGCGCGTTCAGCCGGTGCAGTTCCGAACCCCAGTAGTCACGCGACATGCGCACCACGCCAAAATAGAAATTCACCAGTTCGGGATAGCGGTGGATGCAGTCGATGTGGTGGCGGACGACGAAGCGCAGCGAGTCCCGCGTTCCGGTGATCGCGGCGAGCCCGGCCTCGTAGCTGGCCATCACCTCGACATACCAGTCGCTCAGGACCGCGGTCGTCAGGTGCTTCTTGGTCGGAAAGACGCGGTAGATCGCGCCTTCGACGATTCCCAGCCGCGCCGCGATCTCGTTCACCGGCATTTCGACGCCGTTGTTCTCGGTGATCACGGCACGGGCGGCGGCGATGATCTCGGAAATCCGGTCCTCGCGCCGAAGGCGTGTTCCCGCGCGTTTTTCGTCTGCCATGCGAAAGTCCCCCGTCGCGCCCTGCGCCCGATTCCTCCCGGTGATGGGCTCTCATCAGAAGTGAATAATACTCACTAACAAGTCAACAGGTTTCTGCGCAGAACCGGGGGATCGCCGCCACGCCGCATGGGTATGCAAGTATAATCCTTTAATAATTGGGATTTACTGGGCTCATGAAGAGCCACTGCCGCGTGGAGGGCCGCCTCATCCGGCCGATTGATTCGGAGGAATTTTGTGATACTAACTCACTTAGCAGATCCGCCATGCCCGGCCACGAAAGGGAATCAGCGCATGAAGGCACTCCTTTGCCCCGACGAAGGCGGGGTTGCGTCGCTTCGTCTGTCCGACCTCGCGGAACCCGTCGCAGGGGCAGGCGAGGTACTGGTCGAGGTTCACGCCGCAGGGCTGAACTTTGCCGACGCGCTGGCGATCGAGGGCAAATACCAGGAAAGCCCGTCCCCGCCTTTCGTGCCGGGCGCCGAGGTGTTTGGCCGGGTGCTGGCCAGCGGCGACGGCGTGACGCGCTGCGCGCCGGGCGACATGGTGATGGGACAGGTTGCCAGCGGCGCCTATGCCGAACGCGCGGTGATGGACCCGCGGCAACTGGTGCGGGTCGACGTTTCGATGCCCGCCGCGGATGGCGGGGCCTTCTTCATCGCCTATGGCACCGCCTACACTGCGCTGTTCCAGCGCGGCAGGGCGCAGCCGGGCGAGGTGGTGCTGGTGCTGGGCGCGGGCGGCGGCGTGGGTCTGGCGGCGGTGCAGATCGCCCGGGCCTGCGGCCTGCGCGTGATTGCGGCCTGCCGGGGCGAGGCAAAGCAGGCCCTGGCGCGCGGCGCCGGCGCCGAAATCACCCTCGACCATACCGACCCGAGGTTTGTCGAACAGGTCCGCGCCGCGGCCGGGCCCGGCGGTTGTGATCTGGTGCTCGACATGATCGGCGGCACCGCCAGCGCCGCGGCGCTGAAATGTGTCGGGTGGTGCGGACGGATCATCGTCATCGGCTTTGCCGGCGGACCACCCTTTGCCTTTGCCGCCAATCACCTGCTGGTCAAGAATTGCGCGGTCATCGGCCATTGGTGGGGCGATTATCACCGCCGCGATGCCGCGCAGCTCGACGCGGCTTTCGACCACCTGTTCGCGCTCTACGCGGACGCAAAGCTGCGCCCGCATATCGACAGCGTGCTCACTCTCGCACAGGTGCCCCAGGGCATCGCCCGCCATGTGCGCGGCGATGTGCGCGGCAAGCTGGTGATGGTGAACCCCACTCCCCTCCCCAACAAGGACAAGGCCTGAGCCATGACCTACAGCACCCTGAGTATCGAGCGTGATGGCGGCCTTGCCATTGTGCGGATGCAGCGCCCCGAGGCCCGCAACGCCCTCAATGTGGAACTGATCGCCGACCTCGCGGCGGCCGCCCGCGACCTGCGCGACGCGCGCGAGATCGGCGCCGTGATCCTTACCGGATCGGACACCTGCTTCAGCGCCGGTGCCGACCGCAAGGACCAGCGCATCTTTGCCCCCGAGGGTCGCAGCCTTCTGGACCACTGGAAGGACACCGAAGCCGGGTCCGACGCCGCGCGGGCCTGGGAGGCGCTGCCCGGCGTGACGATTGCCGCCATCGAGGGCTTTGCCATCGGCGGTGGCTTTACCCTGGCGATGGCCTGCGATTTCCGGGTGTTGGGCGCGACGGCGTTCATCCAGGTGCCCGAAGTGCCGTTGGGCTTCAATTACGGCTGGAACTCGATCCCGCGGATGATCAACCTGATCGGCCCGGCCCGCACCAAGCGGGTGGTGATCCTGGGCGAGCGCATTGACGCCGCCACCGCAGTTGACTGGGGTCTGGCGGATCATGTCGTCGACCCCGGCTGTGCCCTGTCCGAAGCGCGGCGCATCGCCGCCCATTGCCTGCAACAGCCACAGATGGCGGTGCAGTTCACCAAGCGGTCGGTCAACGCCACGGTCAATCTGTCGCTCGACGCCACAAGCCACGCCGACATGGCGCAGATCCTTCTGTGTCTTCAGGAGATGAACCGCGAGACGGTGGCACGGCCCTGACATCGGCTCCTCCGGGGGCTATGCAGGTGCGTGCCAGTCCTGCTCTGCCAGTGCGCGCAGGGCCGACAGCTCGGCTGCGGTCAGCGCCGCGTCGCTGGCAACCCGGCGCGAGCTGGTGCGCACGATCATCCTGCCGCTGACGGGGTCGCACAACAGGAACTGGCCATAGATTCCGGTGGCCATGAACGCGCCTCCCGGCACGGCATACCACAGCGAGCGATAGGCCCCGTCGGCGAGCACCTCGGGACAATCGCCGCGCAGCCAGGCGTTGCGGTCGCCGTTGTGGCGCATGTCGTCGATCCAGGCGCGTGGCACGATCTGATCGCCACCCGGCCCCCGGCCGCCGTCCATCAGGCATTGCCCCAGCCGCGCCAGATCGCGCGGGGTCATCGAGATGCCGCCGGTGGCGCGGGCATGCCCCATCCGGTCGACCTGGGTCACCACAGGCCCGCTCATCGCCAGCGGCGCCAGCAGCCTTTCGGCCAGCAGATCGACATAGCGCCGCCCCGATACCACCTCCAGCGCGATGCCCAGAACATCGGTCACCGGGGTGACATAGCGAAACACCTGCCCATGGCCAACGGGCCCCGCCTGCAGCGATGCGACGACATCCAGCAGGGTTTCCGGCCCGCCGCCCCAGACCGCCCGCCGGTAGCGGGTAAAATCGCTGGGGCTGTTGTCGAAGGTCTCGGAATAGGCCAGATCGACCGTCATATCCAGCATCTGCCGCACCGTCGCCGCGCCCGCCGGGCTGTCGCGCAATTGCGGGACAAGGTCCGCGGTCTGCGTGTCGGGGTCCAGCAGCCCGTCGCCGATCAGGATCCCCGCCAGCACACCGGTGATCGACTTGCCGATCGAGAACAGCAGGTGCGGGCGGGCGCCATCGACACCCTCCGAATGCCATTCGGCGACCAGATCACCCCGCTCGTAGAGCAGCAGCGAATCGCTGTTGGTGGCGCGCAGATGGTCGAGGGCGGAGGTCGCCACCCCCGCAGCGCCGGGAACCCGCAACCGCTGCAACAGCGCCGCCGCCGGATAGCGGGGCTCTTGCGGCGGGCCAGCCGGGCTCCAGATTGCCGAGGGGATGAACTCGCTGGCCCGCAGCAGGCTGTAGCGGTTGTGCGGATGCTCCAGCCAGGTATCGAGGCCGATGGCAGCGCGCCGGGCCGCGTCGCCCGTCGCAGAATCGGGCAAGCTCATGCCAGCCATACCCCGTCCAGGTGGAGCTCGTAGGACTGGTGAACGGCGTAGCCCCTGACGTTGTCGCGCATGTGGCAATACACAGTGCGCCAATAGGGCTGGATGATCACGCCGGAACCCTGAAGGATCGCCTGGATCTCGGCCATCGGCACGCGCCGTTCGTCCGGGTCGGGCAAGGCCGTCGCCGCATCCAGAAGCGCGTCGAAGCGGGGATCGGAAAAGCCGGTTTCGTTCCACGGCGAGCCGCTGTGATAGGCCAGCATCAGCGTCTGAACGCCCAGCGGCCGCGCGATCCAGACCGTGGTCGAAAAGGGATAGGTCGTCCAGTTGTTCCAGAAACCCGGCTCTGGGATGATTGTCCGGCGAACCTGGAATCCGGCATCGCGGATCTGCCCGGCAATCGCATCGGCGGTCAGGGCGAGGTACTGCATGTCGCTGGAGATCAGCTCGAATTCGGTCGCGGTCTGCCCCGCGTCCTGCATCAGCGCCCGAGCGCGCGCCACATCCCGGCCGATCGGCGGCAGCACGGCGTATTCGGGATGCATCGGGCCGACGTGGTGGTTTTCACCGACCAATCCGCGCCCGGCGATGGCCAGTTCGGTCACCGCCGCGTTGTCGACCGCCAGTTGAAGCGCATTGCGCACCCGCTGATCGTCGAACGGCGCCCCGGCGATGTTGAAACGGGCGACAACGGTGGTGCCCGTGACCTGCTCCGACCGGGTCAGCGCCAGCGCGTCAAGCAGTTCGATCTCGTCGGATTCGGTGAACAGGTTGGCTTCGATCTCGGCCGATTCCAGCGCACTGGCGACGGCATTGGTCGAGGTGAATTCGAGAAACTCGACGCCGTCCACCCAGATTTCGGCATCGCGCCAGCCGGGGTTGGCGCGTCGACGCAGGCGGGCCCGGACGCCGACCTCCAGCGTCTCGATCTCGAAGGGGCCGGTGCCGACCGGATTGTCCTGCAGCACCCCTCCCGTGCGGTCAAAATCGCGGTGCACGACCAGGGCCGGAAAATCGGCCATGCCGGGGATCAGCGTGACATCGGACCGGCTGAGTTGCAGGCGGACCGTGTAATCATCGAGACGCGTGATCGCACCCTCGCGCGCGGCGCCGGTCTGCGCATCGACAAGCGCTGCCATGCGGATCGCCATGGTGTTGCCGGGCACCGAGGCGTCGCACCAGCGGTTGAGGTTGAAAACCACATCCTCCGCCGTGAAGGCATCGCCGTTCGACCAGGTGACCCCGCGACGCAGATGAAGGGTGTAGATCGTCGCGTCGTCGTTGATGTCCCAGCGCTCCAGCAACATCGGACGGAAGGTGAAATCGCGCTGCCAGCGCACCAGCGGCTCGAGGATCTGCATCGCGATATTGGCCGACCGCAGATGGGTGAAGGTGCGCGGATCCTCGAGCGCCCCGACACTGGTGGCGATGCGAAACACCCCGCCACGCCGCGGCTGGGCTGCAGGGTCCGTCTGCGCGGCCGCCGGCGACGCGAGGCCGGACAG
The DNA here is from genome assembly GCA_937927885.1 of uncultured Paracoccaceae bacterium. Taxonomy (GTDB): domain Bacteria; phylum Pseudomonadota; class Alphaproteobacteria; order Rhodobacterales; family Rhodobacteraceae; genus Pararhodobacter. The sequence continues at coordinate 5,896 of CALEZJ010000233.1, forward strand.
GTTCCACGCCGCAGCAGCGCCCAGCCCGAAGACCGAGGCGAGCCCGATGAACTCGCGGCGTTTGAGCCGCCCGGCGCCAAGCTCGCGCTGGAAATGATGAATTGCCGGATGCTGGCCCTTGTCTGACATGGTTCCCCCCCGTCCTGATCGACCCCTGCGCCGTCACTGAACAACATTACTGGACATTTGTCCAGAAAATGCTTCCAGACACCAGCGCGGTTGCCTTGTGCGGCCCGAAATGGCATGCAGCAGCGCAGGAGCAGAGCCCATGAGCGTTCACAAGGCGGCAGACCGGATCGAACAGCGCACGCGCCGCCAGGGGGCGAAACGCGAGGAAAAGCGCCGCCAGATTGCGGAAAGCGCGCTCGAAGCCCTGATGATCTATGGCTGCGCCGGCACGACGCTGCGTGACATCGCCGAACGCTCCAAGCTGTCGCTGGGAATGCTGCATTACTATTTCGACGACCGGCGTGACCTGGTGGTCTATTGCCTCAGGCTGTATCAGGACGAATTCATGGCGCGTTTCGAGCGCCTGATCGCCGATGCCGAAACCCGCGACGACATGATCGCGACCCTGGCGACCGGCCTCGGCGAGGCGGTGGCCTCGGAAACCATCGTCAACCGTTTCTGGTATGACATCCGCACCCTGTCGCTGTTCGATCCGTCCGTGCTGCCGGTCGTCAATGCCTTCCAGACGGCCTTGATCGATTTCGGCCGGCGGATCATCGCCCGACTCGGTTTCCCCGAGTCGGAAATCGAACTGCGGTTTGCGATGCTCGAAGGGGTGTTTCGCTATTACGCGCAGCGCGAAATCGTCGGAACGGGAGCCGGTCGGGCCGAGGTCCAGGACGCCTTTGCCCGGACTCTGACGCTGCGGCTCGATCCGCCGGCGCGCGCCGCAGCCCCCGGACTCTGACCGGGGCCATTCATCCGGCACGCTTATGCACTCATATCCGGTCGCTGCATTGATGCAGACCGGGCCCGGCGATACCGTTTCGGGGCCCGTCGTGCGGTTCATGGCGGTCAGCGCGGGCCCGATACCACGCACCCGTCCCCAAAACAGACCGCGAGATTCGCTTGATCAGATAGGAGATATTTCAATGCGTTGGTTGGCTTTCCTTCCTATGGCCCTCTGCGCCATGCCCGCTCTGGCGATGGAAGAGACCGTGACGTTCGAGGTCCATGGAATGCGGGTCGTGGGAACGCTGACCCTGCCCGAGGGCGTCACAAATCCCCCCGCTGTTCTCATGCTGCACGGCTTTTCCGGCCGACGCGACGAGATCCCGGTCCCCGCCCTGGGCGAGGGCGCCTTCGCGCGGGCCGCCCGTGTCTGGGCCGAGGACGGGATTGCCAGCCTGAGGATCGACTACCGCTTCAACGGCGACAGTGACGGCGACTTCGCAGATTCCACCATGACCGCGCATCTCGAAGACAGCCTCGCGGCGATGGACTGGCTCGCCACCTCTGGCCGGGTCGATCCGACCCGCCTGGGGGTCATGGGGATCAGCATGGGCGGGATCCTCGCCACGGGCGTGGGTGCCCGCTCGGCGCACCCGATTCGCGCCATGGCGTTGTGGTCGCCCGGCACGAATTTCGCAGCATCGTTCACATTGCTCGTGGGGCACGAGACGATGCGAGCAGGCCTTGCGGCGCCGGATGGAGAATCCATTGCCATCGCCCTGCCCTGGGGCGATCAGATCGCGCTGCGTCGGCCCTTCTTCGAAAGTCTGTTTCTTGTCGACCCATTGGCGGAAATCACCCGCTACGACGGCCCTTTGCTGGTTGCTGTCGGCCAGAATGACGATCTGGTCTTTCCTCAGCCGCTACTGGGTCAGGCCATTCTGGACTACCACGGCGACGAGCGGCAACAACTGATCGTTCGGCCCGTCGACCACATCTTCAATGTCTTCGTGGACCCGG
>CALEZJ010000234.1 GCA_937927885.1 uncultured Paracoccaceae bacterium
TGCCCGCACCATTGGGGCCAATCAGACCGGTGATCTGGCCGAACGGGATCTCCATGTTGATCCCGTCGACCGCCCTGAGCCCACCGAAATGCTTGGCAGCTCCCTCAATGCGCAGAGACATTCGCGCCCCCTTTGGTAACGGTCCGGCCCAGTGTCGCGGCACTCGGGCGGCGGAAGCGGCGGCGCAGCCAGTAGACCAGTTCGTGGCCCACGCCGTTGGGCAGGAAGGTGATGACCAGGATCAGGATGACACCGTTCAGGATGCCCCGGTTTTCGGCAAGCGGACGGGCGATCTCGGGAAGGATCGCCATGATGAGCGCCCCGGCAATCGGACCCAGAAGGGTGTTGCGACCACCCAGCACAACGACGGTCAAGCTGGCCACCATAGCGGCAAAACCGAAATCCACTGGCTCGATGTTGAACACATAGAGCGAACGCATGCCTCCGAACACCGCACCGATTACTCCCGAAAGGATGAAGGCCAGCGTGTAATAGCCCTGAATCGGGATCCCCAGCGAAGCGGCAACCGAGTCATCCTCGCGCAGGGCGCCGAAGACGCGGCCAACCTTGGACCGGTTGAGCGACCAGACGACATACATCGTCACACCCACCGCCAGCAGCAGCCAACCGGTATTGACCACGCGCGGGATGTTGATGATGCCCAAGGCACCACCGGTGAACCCGCTGAAATAGAGCAGCAGAGCAATCACCACCTGCACGAAGGCCAGAGTCGCGATGGCCTGAAAGGCACCCCGCAGCCGGGCCAGCGGTAGCGACAGGATCCACGACGCCAGAATGCCCATCGCTGCGGCGGCAAAGACCGAAATCATCGGATGGATGCCGTAGCGGGTCACCAGGATCGCCGAGGTATAGGCTCCGATCGCCGCAAAGCCTGCCGTCGCGATCGAGAACACGCCGGCTTTCAGCGCGATCTGTTGCGAATACCCCAGTCCCACCGCGATCAGGAAGAAGTCGATGATCGGCTGGTAGGCCATGTAAAAGTTCATCATCGGCGGCTACCCCGGGCAAAGGTGTCCGCCTTGCCGAAGAACCCGTTCGGGAAGAACAGCAGCGTGACGAACAGAAGTGTGAATATGATGGCGATGCTGAGTTCGCTCGATAGGTAGGCGATGGTCAGGGATTGGACGATCCCGATGAAGAGCGCGGCCAGAACCGCCCCCATCAGCGAACCAAGCCCCCCGATCACCACGACGACGAAGGCCTGCAGCAGGAAGGGTTCACCCATCATGAAGTGGATCGAGTTGAATTGAAGGCCAATCAGCACCCCCGCCAAGCCGGCAAGCGCACCGGCGATGAAGAAGGTCTGCAGATAGACCGATTGCGACGAAACTCCCAGCAGGGCCGACGTAGTCTCGTTGCTGGACACCGCGCGGATCTGTCGGCCAAAGCTGGTCCGGTGGATATACCAGTAAAGCGCCGCGACAAGGATCACGACCAAGACCAGAATGACGATCTGCAACAACGAGATCCGCATGCCGAAGCCTCGGTAGAATTCGACCGGGAACGTGCCGAAGGGAAAGCTGAGAACCTGCGTGCGCGAGACTTGCTGCGCAATGTTCATCAGAATCAGATCCACCCCGAGCGAGGTAACGATCGCCGCGAATTCCGCATGCCCCTGCTTTCGCAACTGGCGAAACGCCACGAAGTCGGTGACGATTGAAACCAGACCGGTGGCGATGACTGCCAGAACCACGGCAAACCAGAAGGGCAAGCCATTGATCGTGGCGTAATAAGCGATGAACGCCCCCGCCATGAAGATCGCGCCATGCGCCAGGTTCAGCAGTTTCTGGACACCGAAGATCAGGGTGAACCCCAGCGCAAACAGCGCATAGACGGCCCCTGAAACCGTGCCGTTGAGAATTTGTTGGAGCAGCATCGGACCATCCCGAAATGTCGGGGTCCGGCCGGAGAATCCGGCCGGACCAAAGATATCAGCGCGGTGCCAGAACGAAGGCGCCGCCCTGGACGGTCAGAACGCTCATGCCAACCCGCGGCACGCGCTCGGCGTCCAGCGCATAGAGGCCCTGACCCGCAGGAACCGCCACGCCCGAGGTTGCTGCCAGCGCGTCGCGCATGCTTTCGCGCGTCGGAGCGTCACCGGCCCGCGACAGCGCATCGGCCATGATCGTCAGGCCGCCAAAGCCGATGGCGTTCCAGTTGTCCGGCGCACGGCCGAATTGCGTCGTGAAGGCGGCATCGAAAGCGCGCGAGTTGTCATCATAGCCACCGGGCACCCAGTCGGCGATGAAGGTCACGCCTTCGACGGCGGCACCGCCGCGCTCGACGAACTGGGGCGAGGCCAGCGAATTGTGCCCGAAGATGCGCACTTCGGGATCAAGCCCGGCCTGACGAAGCTGGACGATCACGTTGGCCGCCTGCGACGCGGGCGCCGAGACGAACACGCAATCCTGATCCTGCGAGGCGACCTTGGTCGAAAGCGCGGCGAAATCGCTGTCCTGGATGCCGATCTGCTCGACGCCGACAATGTTCACGCCCTGCGCGCGCAGCGACTCTTCGAACGTGTTCTGAAGGGTCACATAGGCTTCGTTCTCGCGGATGCCGATGAGGGTGCAGTTTTCTACACCTGCCACCTGCGCGGCATAATCCGCGATGTAGGGGATGGTCACCTGCGGCGGCTGGGTCAGGATGAAGGACCAGGGACCCGCGTGCAGCACGTCCATGGTGTTCGATGTGGTCATCACCGGCACCTGCATCTCGTTCGCCGAGGCCGCGCCTGCGACGGCAACCGCGCCCGAGGTCGGGCCAAGGATCGCCAGAACCGACGGATCGGCCGCATAACGCGCGATCAGCGACATGGTCTGGGTGCGGTCGGTCGCGTCGTCGGCATATTCCACCGACAGCGTGTTGCCTGCGCCCAGTACGCCAGAGGCGTTGATCTGCGCTTCGGCCAGCCTTGCGCCATCGGCAAAGGCAGCGCCAATGAAGGCGGCGGGGCCGGTCAGCGACTGCAGGACGATGACACGGTATTCGGCAGCCGAAGCCACCGAGGCCGACATCAGTGCGAGCACTGCGGCCGAGCCAAGAATGCGGGATTTCTTCATGCGGACTTCCTCCCTGATGCGCAGACGCCTCCCCGACGGCTGCGGCGTGGTGATAGGCCCCGACTGGGAACCTGCGAACTCACGGGCTCAGTATACACAATACATCGGTCCCGCATATACAAATTTCGGGGCCAACGAAACAATATCGGGGCCAGGAATACACCTGTGCCCCTCGAGACCTTACGCTGTCCCGCCCCGGCTGGCCTCGGCCATCAGCGAGATCAAGGTTTCGCGCAGCTTGTATTTCTGGATCTTGCTGGCCGACATCGGCCATTCGGTGACGAAATGCACGCCTCTGGGAACCTTGAAACTGGCGATGCGTCCGCGGCAATGTTCGATCAGCGCGGAAGGTTCGACGCTGGCGCCGGGAATCAGTTCGACAAAGGCAAAGGGCACTTCCTGCAGGCGCGGATCGGGCATGCCGACCACCTGACAGGTCTTGACCGCGGGATGCTTGGCGACCTGAATCTCGATCTCGATCGCCGCGACATTCTCGCCGCCAACCTTAAGCATGTCCTTCTTGCGGCCGTGGAACATCAGCGTGCCTGCGGAATCGAGTGAACCCGTGTCGCCGGTATGGAACCAGCCGCCGCGCTTGCTTTCCTGGGTCTTGGCCGGATCGTGATAGTATTCGGTAAAGATCGAGTATCCCCGCACGCAGATCTCGCCCATCTCGTCGGCGCCTGCTTCGGTCCCATCCTCGCGCAGGATCCGGATTTCCAGCCCGTCAAAGGGACGCCCCAGCCGGTTGAATCTCTCATACTCCGAATCGCCGGGAAAGCTGGTGGTCACGGGTCCGGCGGTCTCGGTCATGCCATAAGTGCCGACAAAGACCGCATTAGGGAACGACCGTTTCATCAGGTCGCGGAAAGGTTCTGCACTCAGCGCCATCGAGCAGTTGATCAGCCGCAGAGTGGCCATGTCTTCGGCGCGGAAGTCGGGGTGATGCACCATATCCGACAGGAAGAGGGCAAAACTGGGATATCCCATGGTCACCCGATGCTCGCGAATCAGCCGAATCGCAGCGCCGGGCTCGAAGAAGCTCATCGTCACATAGGTGGAACCGGCGTAAAATGCCGCGCAGATTGGAAGCAGCGCAGCGACGTGGTATAGCGGCAAGGGCGACCAGAAGACATCCTCGCCGCTCATCGCATAGCGTTTGGCCATGGCCATACCGCAGCGCACGATGGCCTCGTGGCTGATCATGCAGCCCTTTGGGTCCGACGTTGTGCCAGAAGTATACAGGATCAACCCAGTTTGCCGGACTGGCACCCCCAGTCGCAGCCGATCGATCACCTCGGGCGCAACGCTTTCGGCAAAGGCGACCGAAACCGATTGACGACGAAATCCGGGTGAGAGTTCGTCGTTCAACAACGTCATGCCACGAAGAAAGGGCACCTCTGCAAGGTCGATCGCGCTGTCCGGCGGCAAATCCTGCAGCGCAGGAAACGCCTCGTACAGGCGCTGCCGGAAGTCGAGACCGTCGGCAATTCGGGTGGTGGTAACGATGTGCACCAGATCGGCATTCAGAACCTGATAGGTCAGCTCATCGGCACGATACCGCGCATTCATCGGCACCGAGACCGCACCCAGATAGGCGATTGCGAAATAATACTCGGCATACTCAAGGCACGAGGGAAGAAAGATCCCCACATGGTCGCCCGGGCGTACGCCCTGCCCGTAGAGCTCACGCGCGCGCAGCACCGCAGCCTGATGCAGTTCGGCAAAGCTTTTCCGTTGCTCGGGGAACACGATGGCGTCGCGGTCGCCAAACAGCGTGGCGCCGCGCACCAGCAGATCGCCCAGCGTCAGAACCGGCGTAATGTCGAGGTGGGCCATGGTCACCTCACGCCTCCGGGGCCAGTTCGACGGGCATTCCGTCGAGCGCATCGCTCACCGGGATCTGGCAAGCCAGTCGCGAGGTGTCGCGAAAGCCCGGCAGGAATTCGATCAGTTCCACTTCGTCTGGCGCCTGTTTTGGCAACTTTGCCCACCAGTCACGCGGCACATAAATGTGGCAAGTGGCACAAGAGCATGTCCCGCCACAGATCGCCGCGATATCGAGGCCCGCCGTGTCACGCAGCGCCTCCATCAGGCTGAGACCGGCGGGGGCCTCGAATTCCCTTGTTGCGCCGTTACGGTCGGTGGCGTGGATGATCGGCATGCTAAATCCTTGTCAAAGCCAGCGAATCGGGTCGCTTCCGTCCCAGGTGTCTGCCAGTACATCGAGTCGCGCGAAGAACCTACGCAGGCCGGGTGTGGGCTGGACCAGTTCGATCACGCGACCCTGGTCCTCGGGATCGGTGTCGAGATACGCAAAGGGGATGCCCGCCGCGGTGCGCCCACCCATCAGGACACCGACTCCACGAGCCTGCCAGGCCTCCAGATCGGCGGCAAGATCATCGGTCAGCACACAGACATGGTGCAGCCCGCCGCCCCGGCGTGCGAGGAATTCGGTGAACATCGAAGGACCGCCGCCAGTTTGCTGGATCACTTCGATCTGCAATCCGCGATGCGAGGCCAGTGCCACGGAGACTTCAACCTGTACCGGCAGCCCGCGGTGGTAAACCTCGGCATAGTCGATTCGCGGCGTTACGAGGAAGGGACCCACGCCCAGCGTCTTTGTCCAGTGATCAAGGGCAGCACGAAGGTCTGCAACCACATAGCCCAACTGGACCACCGGCCCGCCAAGGGCCGGACGGGTCGTTGGCTGGGCGGTGGCGACAGGAGCAGTCATGCGGTCCTCAACATGTTGATCGCATTTTTGTGTATCAATGAGGCAAGGTCAATATACAAAAGCCGCGAAAATCGCCGCGAATTGCGATCCTGCGGCGGGAACAAGCGCCCTACGGAACCTTCCGGCGCGAGAATCCGGGTCGACTTGGCCCGTGCCAGTTGATAGAACCGAGGAAAGTATACAAAATTCGCCAGTAACCATGCAAGATCGGCCAAAGGGCTGAAATCTGATGGCAGGGACAAGCAGGGAGGTCATGGCATGGCGCGGTCCGCAGGGATAACCCACTCGGAGAAGGTCAGGTTGGCCCTGGAAAAGGACATCTTCAACGGCGTCATAGCACCGGGCAGTTCGCTGGATGAAGAGGTTCTGGCACGTCGCTTTGATGTGTCGCGCACCCCTGTGCGCGAGGCAATCTTGCAACTGATCGAATCGGGTCTGGTGGAAAAGCGCCCGAGGCAGGGCGCAGTCGTGGCGATGACCGATGTTTCGGACCTGATCCGGCTCTTTGAAATCATGTCCGAACTCGAGGCGATCTGTGCCAAGTTCTCGGCCCGCCGCATGACCCCGCCCGAGCGCGAGGCGCTTAAGGACCTGCATCATCGCTCGGAAACCGCCTATGCGGCGGGGGACCATACCACCTATTACGCGCTCAGCCGCCAGTTCCACCTGATGGTGATCGACGGGACCCACAACAAGGACCTGATCGAGATGACCAACCGGTTGGGGTCAAAGCTGGTCCCCTATCGACGGTTCCAGTTGAATTATCCCGGACAGGCGCAATCGAACCTCGATGACCATGGCGAGATACTCCGGGCGATTCTGGATCAGGACAGCGAACTGGCTGCCGAGCGGTTTCGCAAGCACACCAAGGTTCAGGGAGACATTCTGGCCGATTACATCGCCATGAATGGCACGCGCGCGGCCGCGGGGTGACTTCGCACTTGCGTATGCAATCTTAGCTGCTAAAAATACACGCGGGATCTTGACGCCGCGCGCGACGACTCAGGCATCCCCTTTGCCCAACTGGCCGAAAGGGAAGAACCGATGGACCCGCAAGAGCGTCAGCGCATTCTGGATCAACAAGCCTATGAAAGCGCCCGGGGCGGCCCGCCCGAGGATTTTCCGGCTTTCCCTGACCTGCCCGCCGCCCGTTACACCGATCCCGAATTCCACCGGCTGGAGATGCAAAACCTCTGGCGCAAGACCTGGCTCTACGCGGTCCATGCCGACGAGGTGCCGGATGTCGGCTCCTACATCCAGTGGTCACGGCTGGGCGAACCATTATTCTTCATCCGTGGCGAGGACCAGAAGGTCCGCTGCTTTTACAACACCTGCCGTCATCGCGGGGCGCCTGTGGTGACCGAACCCTCGGGCAAGTCGCGCGGCGTCGCCTGCAAATACCATGGATGGACCTATAACACCCGGGGCGAACTGATCAACTTGCGCGACCGGCGGGATTTTGTAGGGCTGGACCTCAGTTGCCGGTCGCTGGTCGAGGTGCGCTGCGAGAACATCGGCAACCTCTATTTCATCAACCTCGACAAGAACGCGGGGCCCCTTCGCGAGTATCTCGGCCCGGTTGCCGCCGCCCTCGACGAGATGAAGCCCGAGACGCTGCGACTGATCGACAAGGCAACCTTCCCGCTTAAGTGCAACGTGAAGATCCTGATCGACGCTTTCCTCGAGGTCTACCATCTGAAATCCATCCACCAGAACACGGTGGACCGGTTCCTGGATCATCGCGGCTCGGCGATCACTCTCTACGAGAACGGCCATTCTCGCATGGTCACGCCCTACAAGCGCGAAGGCTGGAAAGACCCGGGCGTGCGCGGCCTTCCGGAAATCCCCGGCGTCGATCCATTCTATGGGAACACCAATCTTTCGCTGATGGCCTATCCAAACCTGGTAACACCGGTTTCCCCTTACGGCATTCCGGTGCTGGCCTTCTGGCCAGAGTCGATCGATTCCATGTCGATCGACGTCTACTGGTTCGCGCCCCATTGGGGCGAGGGCCCGCGCCCGGAAGTCTGGGACACACGGATCCGCAACTTTGCCGCGATCCTCGAAGAGGATCTGCAATTCGCCGACAAGATCCAGATCGCGGCGCAATCCTCGGGTCTCAGGGATTTCCCGCTCAACTATCAGGAGCGTCGGATTTACCATTGGCACGAAGAGCTAGACCGTCGCATCGGACCGGAGAACGTGCCCGAAGCCCTGCGCATCAAGCCGCTGTTGAAACCATGGTGGAACCGCGTGGGCGACGTGCCCGCCCCGGCCGAAAGCGCCTGACCGATGCTGCCAGACCTGCCGCCCTCGGTCCGGTATGACCGGGACGGGGCGCTTGCGATCATCCGGATCGACCGGCCCGAGGTCCGCAACGCTGCGGACAGCGTGACATCTCATGGTGTGAGCGCCGCAGTTGACCACGCCGAAGCCGACCCTGCAATTGGCGCCATCCTTCTGACAGGCACGGGAGATCGGGCCTTTTGCTCCGGAATGGACCTGAAGGAGGCAGGGCGCGTGGGAGCGGGCACGGGTCTGGTCCCAGGCAAGGGGTTCCTGGGGGTGACAGAACGGCGCCTGCACAAACCCCTGATCGGCGCGATCAATGGCGCAGCGGTCGCGGGTGGGTTCGAGGTGGCCTTGGCCTGCGATCTGGTGGTGGCTGCGGACGATGCCGTCTTTGGCTTGCCCGAAATCAAACGCGGCATGGTCGCCTTTACCGGCGGAGTACAGAGGCTGGCGCAGATGCTGCCCCGTCAAATCGCGATGGAGATCATCCTGACCGGGCGATATTTGACCGCGACCGAGGCTGCCTCGCTGGGGCTGGTCAACCGCGTCGTTCCACAGTCCGACGTCCTGCCAGCCGCCCGGGCGCTCGCGGCCGAGGTGTTGGGCAATTCCCACGCCTGCCTTGCCCTGGCCAAGGACCTGTTCGCCGTCGCCAGGGATGGAACGCTGGATCAGGCCATTGCCTGGGGTCATGCGAACGGGCCCGCCCTGATGAACTCGCCCGACAGCCGCGAAGGGATCGCGGCCTTCAACGAACACCGCGTCGCCAACTTTGCCAAAGGAGCCACGAAATGACCGAAACCGCGCCGCACGGGTTCAAATGGCATCTCACCGACGAAGAAATGGCCGCGCAGCCGACGATCTATCGCCCGGACCTGTTTGCCGGTCAGCGGTTTCTGATCACCGGAGGCGGAACCGGGATGGGGCGTGCGATGACCTTCTTGCTGGCACGGCTGGGGGCAAAAGTGATGATCGCCGGTCGCCGAGAGGAGGTGCTGGCCGAAACGCAGGATGCCGTGCGCCGCCTGATCGGGGTCGACATCGCCTATGTGCCCATGACGATCCGCGACCCCGAACAGGTGGACGCACTGCTGGACCGCGTCTGGGCCGATTGGGGTGGGCTCGACACGCTGGTGAACAATGCCGGCGGGCAGTTCCCCCAGAACGCTATCGACTTTTCGCGCAAGGGCTGGAACTCGGTCATCGACCTGAACCTGAACGGCACTTGGTGGATGATGCAGGGCGCGGCGCAGCGTTGGCAGGCGCAGGGAGCACCGGGCAATGTCATTTCCATCGTCGCACATGTCGAACGCGGCATGCCGCAGGCTGCGCATACCTGTGCGGCGCGGGCGGGGGTGATCTATCTGTCACGGACGGTCGCTACCGAATGGGCGCCCTTGAACATCCGTGTCAACTGCATCGCTCCGGGGGCGATTGCCTCGGAGGGGCTGTCGAAATACCCCGAACACGCGACCGCGCGGTTTCGCAACGTGAACCCGCAGCGCCGCATGGGCAATGGCTGGGACATCGCTGAAGGCGTGGCCTATCTCTCGGCTGATTCTGGCAATTTCATCACCGGCGAATGCCTGGTGATCGACGGCGGCATGCAGATGTGGGGCACCGTCTGGCCGGCCGGGGTGCCCGACCATTTCAACGTGGTCTAACCCCGGGGGATCATTGCCATGGTGGCGCGCGTGACGCCACCATCGACCACCAACTGGTGTCCGTTGACATAACTGGCCCCATCAGAAGCCAGAAACATTACCGCTTCGGCAATGTCGGCCTCGGTTCCCAACCGGCGCGCAGGAACGGCACTGGCGCGGCTCTGGCGGGTGCCCTCGTCCGCATAGACGCTCGACGACATGCCGCCGTAAATCATCCCTGGCGCCACCGAGTTGACGCGCAAGCCCAAAGGCGCCCATTCCAGCGCCATCAATTCGGTCAGCGCCGCCAACCCGGCCTTGGCCGGCGCATAGGCGTTGGTGCCTGGGCTCGTCTGGATACCACCGATCGAGGTGATGTTGACGATCACCCCCGACCCCCGCGGAATCATTCGAGCCGCCACAGCCCGAGCGACCGTAAAAGCGCCGGTGAGGTTGATGGCGATGGTCCGCGCGAAATCGGCGGTCGTGGTGTCCAGGAGCGGCGCAAAACGCACGATACCGGCGTTGTTGACCAGAAGGTCGGGCACGGAATCCAGCGCGGCCAACGCTGCGTCGATGCTGGCGATCAGGCTGACCAGTCCGGGCCTTTCGGGTGCGGGCAGCAGATCGAGGCTGGCCACGCGATAGCCTCGTGCGAGGGCCGCCTCGGCAGTCGCCAGGCCAAGTCCCGCGGCACCACCGGTCACAAGAGCAAGAGGCATAAGCGCGTCCTTTGTATACTGCAAAACATTTCGACTGAACAAGATGCTGGCGAAGTATGCGGATAGAGTCAAGAAACCCGATGCCGCCGACAGAAAAACTGTGCACAAACAATAGTATTTGTTGGACTTGCGATCCCTTTTCTAAATATACAACTTGCACAGCCCTGCCGGAGCCGACAATGTCCCGCCCACCCCTGCCCATTCAAACAGAGAC
>CALEZJ010000235.1 GCA_937927885.1 uncultured Paracoccaceae bacterium
CCCCCCTCCTGCGCCAGCACGCCCCCGGCGAGGGGCGCCACGACGGCAAGCGCCGCGATCCAGCCCCACCGCCTGAGCCCGTCGATTCCCGTCCCCAGAAAGGCCACCAGCGCGAAATACCCATAGAGAAGGTCAGTCGGCGTGCCACCCTCGCCCAGAAGAAACGGCGCCGCCGCCCCCGCCAGCACGCCCAGCGCGGCCAGCAAGGGACCCATCACCCAACCCAGCGCCAGCGCCCCCAGTGCGACCAGGGCCATCGCGGCGAGGGCCGCAACCTGCCCGACCATGTGATAGAGGTGAAACGCTGCCAGAATCGCCACCATCAGCGCGACGACCCCCGCCCCGGCCAGTGTCGCCGCCACGAGCGGCGCGCCGGTCTCGCCCCAGCGGCGGCGCAAGGCCTCGGCACCGCCGATCAGCGCCGCGCCCAGAGCCAGCGTCAGGCCGATGCGCAGGGCGGGCGACAGCAGACCGGCGTCGATCGAGTATTGCACCAGGTAGACGGCCGCCATCACCAGCGCCGCTCCGGCCACCGGATAGATCCAGTTCGCCTTGAGCCAGGTCGCGAAAGCCCCGAGGGGGACCGAGGCCGGACGCAGACCCTGCGACCAGGCCGCAGTCGGCGATGGGCTGGCAACCGGCGCGTCCGGGGTTGCATCGGCGTCGGCCGCGCGTGGCGTCGCCTCTGCCGGATCCTCTGGCAGCGCGTCGGTCGCCCCGTCCAGCCGGGCTTCCAGCGCGGCGACGCGGGCGTTCATCGCCTTCAGTCGCCGCAATGCCAGCCAGGCAAAGGCGAGCGCGATCAAGGCCACCAGTGTCGTGATATCCAGCACCATCGTGCCTTCCTTTGCTGTGGACGCCTGCCCGGCTTTGCCTTACGGCGAATGCGACCGACCCTGCCACAAACGGACCCGCCCTGTCATGACCTTCTCGCGCAGCATCAAGATCGCCCCCTCGATCCTTTCCGCCGATTTTGCCGATTTCGGCCGCGAGATCCGCGCCATCGAGGAGCAGGGCGCCGACTGGGTCCATGTCGACGTGATGGATGGGCATTTCGTCCCCAACCTGACTTTTGGCCCGCCCGCGGTCGCCGCCTTTCGCCGCCATGTGACGACGGTGATGGACGTGCATCTGATGATCGCGCCGGTTGATCCCTATATCGAGGCCTTCGCCCAGGCTGGTGCCGACATCATTACCGCCCATATCGAGGCCGGACCCCACATTCACCGCACGCTGCAAGCCATTCGCGCGACAGGGAAAAAGGCTGGTGTAGCCCTGAACCCCGGCACGCCGGCCGAGGCGGTGGCCCATCTTCTGGACCTGACCGACCTCATCTGCGTGATGACGGTGAACCCGGGATTTGGCGGGCAGTCCTTTCTGGACATGACGGCAAAAGTGCGCGCTCTGCGCACCCTGATCGGGGACCGCCCCATCCATGTCGAAATCGACGGCGGGGTGACCCCGGTGACGGCGCCACTGGTCGCCGCCGCCGGCGCCGATGTGCTGGTCGCCGGATCGGCGGTGTTCAAGGGCGGTTCGGTGGCAAACCCGGCCCCCTACGGCACCAATATTGCCGCTATCCGCGCCGCTGCCGAAGCGGCGATCCGCTGATCTGCCCCTTTACTCTGCCTGAATTGCGTGCTCGCCCGGCCAGCCGCCGCAAGCAGGCCTTCCGGTGCGGGGTGCCGCACCGGAATACCTTGCTGCATCGGGTTGGGAGTTGATACCGCAAGAAACGCAATCGGTTTCTGTACAAAACAACCCGGCCCTTTCGAAAGGACCGGGAGCAAGCCGGAAAACCGCTACTCGTTACGAGGCTTGACCCTAGCGGTTGGCAGGCATCCGCGTCAGTATGAAATACCATACCTTGATGAAATCAGCGCCTGCACCACGGCAAACCGCTAGGCATCCGGCACTGCATCGGGTGTCGTGGCGGGAAAGGTCACGAAAACCTGGTTCAGGAAGGCTGCCTTGATCAGCGCATGGGCCGTGGTCTCGACCCCCAGAGTCTCGCGTGCCAGACGCAGGTGCTTTTCCACGGTCGGCGGCGAAATCCCCATGATCAGCGCGATGTCGGCTGCGGTCTTGCCATTGGCGACCCATTCCAGAACCTCGCGCTGGCGCGGGGTCAGGCTCCGACGTTCGATGCGCAGCGGAAGGTTCGACAGGCACCGGTGCATCACACCGGCGACGACAAAGATCTCGTTCTCGAGCGCATCGATCAGGGCATCGACCTGTGCCTGTGACCAGGCGGGCGGCCCGATCAATGCGAGCACCGCCCTGCCCCGCGTGCGCTCTTGCGACAGGCCGATGCAGCAGCCGGTCATCATGTCGTGGCGCGAGAAGAAATCCAGCGACTCGGGCGTCGGGGTGAAATCGGCGGGCAGACCACACTCCACGGCGCTGCGCGACCATTTGGCGATGCCGGTATTTCCAAGGGCCCACAGGAAGGTCATGCTCTGGCGAAAGTGGCTCTTGAGCACCAGTTCCTCGATCACCGAGGGGGCCAGCGTCGACATAACGAGGTAATCCTCGGGCGAGCCCAGCACAGGGCCGCGCGAATCGGGGGAATAGCCGTAAAGCAGATGGGCAAAGCCGAGGCCGCGCAGATGCTCGCAGGTCAACCGCCAGATGGTCTCCTGATCGCCCGAAGCCAGGAGTCGCGCCAGCAGAGACGCAAGACCCTCTCCCTCTCGCGCACCTCTCGGGGAGCGACCGTTTGCCTGATCCCCCATCGCCCTCTCACCTGCCCCCTGCCACGAGGCGAGGCTGGCCCAATTTCACCGGATTATCAAGGCGGCGGATTCAACCTTTGCGGTTGCAGTACAAAGGGCGGCGCCTTTCGGCACCGCCCCATGGTCGAATGCGGGCTGGATCAGCGGCCGAGGGTCTTGGCGACTTCGGCAGCGAAGTCTTCCTGCTTCTTCTCGATCCCCTCGCCAACCGCGACGCGGGCATAGCCGGTGATCGTGACACCGGCCTCTTTCGCGGCCTGTTCCACGGTCAGGTCGGGATTGATGACGAAGGCCTGGCCCAGCAGCGTGTTCTCGGCGAGGAACTTCTTCATCCGGCCCGGGATGATGTTGTTGTGAATCACCTGCTCGGGCTTGGGCTTGGCCGAAGCCGCGTTTTCTTCCAGCGCCTTGGCGGTTTGCACGGCCAGTTCGCGCTCCAGGACGGCCGGGTCCAGCGTGGCCTCCGACAGCGACAGCGGCGAGGTCGCGGCGATGTGCATCGCGAATTGCTTGCCGATGGCCTGCGCGGCTTCGGCCGGGCCGTTCAGCGCGACCAGCACGCCGATCTTGCCCATACCCTCGGCAGCGGCGTTGTGGACATAGGAGACCACGGTCTCGCCTTCGAGGATGTGCATGCGGCGGAAGTTCATGTTCTCGCCGATGCGGGCGATGGCGTTCGCCAGGACGGTTTCGACCGGCTCGCCGGTCAGATGCGCGGCCCTCACCCCCTCGACCGACTCGCCGGTTTCCAGCGCCACGCGGGTGATCTCGCGCACCAGGGTCTGGAAGTCGACGTTCTTGGCGACAAAGTCGGTTTCCGAGTTGATCTCGATCGCCACGCCGCGCCCGGTGCTGACCGCCACGCCGATCAGACCTTCGGCAGCGACGCGGTCGGCCTTCTTGGCGGCCTTGGCCAGGCCCTTGGTGCGCAGCCAGTCGATGGCGGCGTCCATGTCGCCCTCGACCTCGGTCAGTGCCTTCTTGGCGTCCATCATGCCTGCGCCGGTCATCTCGCGCAGTTCTTTCACCATCTGGGCGGTAATCGCCATGGTCGCTCTCCTTGATTGGGATGCGGGCAGGGTTGCCCCTGCCCGGTGTCATTCGGATGACAGGGGCGCCCGGCCTTGCGACCCGGCGCGCGTCCCGTCTCAGGCGGTTTCGCCCAGAGCCTCTTCGGCGGGCGCTTCTTCCAGCGCGCCGATGTCGACGCCGGCCGCGCCCAGCTGGGCAGCCATGCC
>CALEZJ010000236.1 GCA_937927885.1 uncultured Paracoccaceae bacterium
GCGCGCTGGCCCTGCCGGTGCACTCCGGCACCGCGCCCGAGGGTCGCTTCGATCCGCCGCCACCGGTCGCGCCGTCGCGCCTGGACGGCTTCTACCCCCCCGAATCGACGCGAACCCACCAGATCGACCGCATCACGGGCACCGAAACCCTGGCCATCACCGGCGACGACGGCATGGTGCAGAACCCGGATCACGGCCTGACCCACGGCGCGACCATGTCGGAAACCTGGGCAATCACGCCTGGCGATCCTTTGTCCGCGAATTGCCAGATCACCTGGACCCAGCAGCACCGGCGCGGCGACTGGGGTGTGCTGTCGACGTTGAACGCCCGCCAGAGCAGCACCCGGGACGCGCTGGTTCTCGACGCCGATCTCACGGTCGAGATCCTGGAACCCGGGCGCGACCCTGAAATCCTGACGCGCAACTTTCGTGCACGGGTGCCGCGTCACCATGTATGATTATTGCACGCGAGGGTGACAAAACCATTGCCCGCTGGCCGAATCGGCTGTTATTGATTGGCCAGTCAACAAAAACGCGACCCAAGGTCGCAAACAATCGGCACCGCTGCGGTGTCGCTACGGGGAGAAGACCATGACCGACCAATTCCACTATCTCCTGGCCCGTGCCGCACGCGGGCAACTGGACCGCCGCAGCTTCCTTGGACGAGCCGCTGCGCTGGGTGTTGGCGCCACCGCCGCCAGCACCCTGTTGTCGCAGGCCGTGCTGGCGCAGGGCCCGCGCCGCGGCGGGCATCTGGTGCAGGGTCTGGTGGGCGGAGAAAGCACCAACAGCAAGGATCCGGCGCTGGCGCTCAGCCAGGTGCCGTTCAGCTATCTGCGAACTTCGGGCGACACGCTGGTGAACATCTCGCCGGATGGCAACATCGTCCCGCGCCTTGCCGAGGAAGTGTCATCCTCGCCCGATGCGCAGACATGGACCTTCAAGATCCGCTCCGGGGTTGAATTCCACAGCGGCAAGACCCTGACCGCCGAGGATTGCGCCCAGACCCTGCGCCGCCACTCGAACGAGGACGCCCAGTCGGGCGCGCTGGGGATCATGCGCGGGATTACCGAAATCCGCGCCGAGGGCGACACCCTGACCCTGGTGAGCAACACCCCCAATGCCGACCTGCCCTATCTGCTGGCCGACTACCATCTTGTGATCCAGCCCAACGGCGGCTTTGACGACCCCGCCGCGGGCGACTTCACCGGCCCCTACCGCTGGGTCGAGGACGAGCCCGGCGTGCGCCATGTGCTGGAGAAATTCGCCAACCACTGGGACGACAGTGTCGGCCACTGGGATTCGGTGGAAATGCTGGTCATCAACGACGCGACGGCACGCAATTCGGCGCTGCAATCGGGTCAGGTGCAGATGATCAACCGCGTCGAGCCCCGCGTCGCGGGCCTCCTGGCGCGCGCGCCGGGGGTCACCGTCGCCAGCACGCCGGGCCGCGGTCATTATGTGTTCATCATGCATTGCAACACCGCGCCCTTTGACAACAACGACCTGCGCATGGCGCTGAAACTCGCGATCAACCGCGAGGACATGGTGCAGCGCATCCTCGCGGGCTATGGCAGCGTCGGCAACGACATGCCGATCAACGCGGCCTATCCGCTCTTTGACGAAACGATCCCGCAGCGCACCTACGACCCCGATCAGGCGCGGCACTACTTCCAGCGCTCGGGCCATTCGGGGCCGATCGACCTGCGCACGTCCGAGGTGGCCTTCCCCGGCGCCGTCGATGCTGCGCAGCTGTTCCAGGAAAGCGCGGCGGCAGCGGGGATCGAGTTGAACATCATCCGCGAACCCGGCGACGGCTACTGGTCCGAGGTCTGGAATGCCAAGCCCTTCTGCGCCAGCTACTGGGGCGGACGTCCGGTGCAGGACCAGATGTATTCGACCGCCTATCTGTCGACCGCCGACTGGAACGACACGCGCTTTCAGAACGAGCGTTTTGACGCGCTGCTGCTCGAAGCCCGCGCCGAACTGGACCTCACCCGTCGCAAGGAACTCTATTCGGCCGCCGGCATGCTGGTGCGCGACGAGGGCGGCCTGATCTGCCCGATGTTCAACGATTGGGTGGACGGCCACAACGCGCAGGTCGCGGGCTGGCAGGGCAACCCGGCCGGCGAGATGATGAACGGCTTTGCCGCCGTGCAGACCTGGCAAGCCTGACGGGCGCCCGGGGATGCACCCGATCCTGAAACTGCTGATCCAGCGCATTGCGCTGGGTCTTCTCCTGCTGTGGGCAGCCTCGGTGCTGATCTTTCTGGGCACCCAGATCCTGCCGGGCGACGTGGCGCAGGCGATCCTGGGTCAGAGCGCGACCGAGCAGGCGCTGGCCAACCTGCGCGCCAGCATGGGGCTGGAGCGTCCCGCGGTGGAACGCTATTTCGAATGGCTGATCAATGCCTTGCAGGGCGATCTGGGCACCGCGCTGTCGAACCGGCGCGACATTGCCACCGCCATCGGCCAGCGCATGGGCAACACGCTGTTCCTCGCCTCGGTCGCCGCGGCCATCTCGGTGCCGCTGGCGATCTTTCTGGGCCTCCTGGCGGTTCGGTTCCGCGACCGCTGGCCGGACAAGATGATCTCGGCCATCACGCTGACCTCGATCTCGCTGCCGGAATTCCTGCTCGGCTATGTGCTGATGTATGTGTTCTCGGTGCAACTGGGCTGGTTTCCGTCGGTCTCGAACATCAACAGTTCCATGAGCTTCTGGCAGAAGCTGAACGCGGTTGCGCTGCCCGCGATGGTGCTGACGCTGGTGGTTCTGGCCCACATGATGCGCATGACGCGCGCGGCAATCCTGAACGTCATGCAATCGGCCTATATCGAAACCGCGGAACTGAAGGGCCTGCGCCGCCTGACGCTGATCTCGCGCCACGCGATGCCGAACGCGCTGGCCCCCATCGTCAATGTGGTCATGCTGAACCTGGCCTATCTGGTTGTCGGCGTCGTGGTCATCGAGGTGGTCTTTGTCTATCCCGGCATGGGGCAGTATCTGGTCGACCATGTCGCCAAGCGTGACGTGCCGGTGGTGCAGGCCTGCGGGCTGATCTTTGCCGCGATCTACATCGGCCTGAACCTCCTGGCCGATATCATCTCGATCCTGTCGAACCCCCGTCTGAGGCACCCCAAATGAAGGGCATCCCGATCTCGGCCCTTCTGGGTCTTGCCGTCACCGCGCTGTTCTTCGCCACGGCGATCTTCGCGCCCTGGATCGCCCCCTATGGCATGTCGCAGATCGTCGGCGGGGTCTGGGACCCGGCCTCGGCCCAGCACTGGCTGGGCACCGACAATCTGGGCCGCGATCTGCTGACACGGATGATCTATGGCGCGCGCAACACGATCTTTGTCGCCTCGGCGGCCACGGCGCTGTCGTTCTGCCTCGGTGCCTTTCTGGGCTTCACCGCGGCGGTTTACGGCGGCTGGGTGGATCAGATCCTCGCGCGCAGCAACGACCTGGTCATGTCGATCCCGACGCTGATCTCGGCGCTGGTGGTGCTGTCGGTGATGCCGGTCACCCTGCCGGTGCTGATCCTGGTCATGGGCCTGCTGGATTCGACGCGGGTGTTCCGCCTGTCGCGCGCCGTCGCCGTCGACATCAACGTGATGGATTACGTCGAGGCCGCCCGCCTGCGCGGCGAGGGGCAGATGTGGGTCATCTTCCGCGAGATCCTGCCCAACGCCCTCTCGCCGCTGGTCGCCGAACTGGGCCTGCGCTTCATCTTCGCGATCCTCTTCATCTCGACGCTGTCGTTCCTCGGCCTTGGCATCCAGCCGCCCGAGGCCGACTGGGGCGCCATCGTCAAGGAAAACCGCGAAGGGATCGTCTACGGCATCCCGGCGGCGCTGGTGCCGGCTGTCGCCATCGTCACCCTGTCGATTGCGGTCAATCTGGTGGCCGACTGGGCGCTGACGCGCACCACCAGCCTGAAAGGGGGCCGCGGTGCCTGACATATTGCTGGACATCAAGGACCTGCGCATCGAGGCCACGGTGCATGCCCCGGGCGAGCCGTCGCGCGATGTGGTGATCGTGGACGGCGTATCCCTGCGGCTGGAACGCGGCAAAGTGATGGGGCTGATCGGCGAATCCGGGGCGGGCAAGTCCACCATCGGGCTCAGCGCCCTCGCCTATGGCCGGGGCGGGATCCGCCTCTCGGGCGGGACGATCACCCTGAACGGCCGCGAAATCCGCCTCGCCAGCCCCGCCACCCTGCGCAGCCTCAGGGGCCGCGAGGTGACCTATGTCGCCCAATCCGCCGCCGCCGCCTTCAACCCGGCAAAACGGCTGATGGAACAGGTGATCGAGGCGACGCTGCATCACGGTCTGATGGGCCGCGAGGAAGCGCTGGATCGCGCCGTTTCCCTGTTTCGCACCCTCTCGCTGCCCGACCCGGAAAACTTCGGCAACCGCTATCCGCATCAGGTCTCGGGCGGGCAACTCCAGCGCGCGATGACGGCGATGGCGCTCTGCCCGAAACCCGATCTGGTCATCTTCGACGAACCGACGACCGCCCTCGATGTCACCACCCAGATCGACGTTCTGGCGGCGATCAAGACGGCGATTGCCGAAACCGGGGTAGCCGCCCTCTACATCACCCACGATCTGGCGGTGGT
>CALEZJ010000237.1 GCA_937927885.1 uncultured Paracoccaceae bacterium
GCGGACCGGGGCCTGCCCTTCCTGCATGTCTCGACCGATTACGTCTTTGACGGCAGCCCCGGCCCCCGTCACCCCGGCGACCCCACCGCCCCCCTCAACGCCTATGGCCGCACCAAGCTGGCGGGGGAACAGGCGGTCCGCGCCTCGGGGGCCGCGCATGTGATCCTGCGCACATCCTGGGTGTTTTCGGCGCATGGGGCGAACTTCGTGAAAACCATGCTGCGACTGGGCGCCGCGCGCGACGAAATCGCCGTCGTTGCCGACCAGATCGGCGGCCCCCCCCCGGCCGCCGCGATTGCGAAAGCCTGCCTGACCCTTGCCGAGGCCCTGCGCCGCGACCCGGGCAAATCCGGCACCCACCATTTCTGCGGCGCGCCCGCCGTCTCCTGGGCCGATTTCGCCCGCGCCATCATGGATCAGGCCGCCCTGCCAGCCCGCGTGCGCGACATTCCCGCTGCCGATTACCCCACCCCCGCGCGCCGCCCGGCCGATTCCCGCCTCGATTGCTCCCAATTGGCGACGGAATTCGGCATTATCCAGCCCGACTGGCGAACCCATCTGGCAGCGGTCATCGCCCAACTGAAAGGGGCCTGAGATGCAGCGCAAGGGGATCATTCTGGCCGGGGGCTCGGGCACGCGGCTCTATCCGATCACCATGGGCGTGTCGAAACAGGTGCTGCCGATCTATGACAAGCCGATGGTCTATTACCCCCTGTCGGTGCTGATGCTGGCCGGGATCCGCGACATTGCCATCATCACCACGCCCGAGGATCAGGCGCAGTTCCAGCGGCTTCTGGGCGACGGCGGGCAATGGGGGCTGCGCTTTGAATGGATCGTCCAGCCCCGCCCCGAAGGGCTGGCGCAGGCCTATATCCTGGCCGCCGGTTTCCTCAACGGCGCGCCCTCGATGATGGTGCTGGGCGACAACCTGTTCTTTGGCCATGGCCTGCCCGAGATGCTGGCCCGCGCCGATGCCCAGCCTCTGGGCGGCACGGTGTTCGGCTACCGGGTCGCCGATCCGCAGCGCTATGGCGTGGTCGATTTCGACGGCGCGGGCCGGGTGCGCGCGATCATCGAGAAACCCGCCGTGCCGCCGTCGAATTTCGCCGTGACCGGGCTTTACTGCCTCGACGGCACCGCGCCGGACAAGGCCGCCCGCGTCACCCCCTCGCCGCGCGGCGAGCTGGAGATCGTCTCGGTGCTCGAGGCCTATCTGGCCGAGGGCACCCTGACGGTGGAAACCATGGGGCGCGGCTTTGCCTGGCTGGACACCGGTACGCATGAAAGCCTGCTGGACGCGGGCAATTTCGTGCGCACGCTGGAGGAACGGCAGGGCCTCTTGATGGGCAGCCCCGATGAGGTCGCCTATCGGCAGGGCTGGATCGACCGCGCCGCGCTGATGGCGCGCGCCGCGATGTTCGGCAAGAACCGTTATGGCGCCTATCTGGCGGCGCTGGACTGAGGGCGGGCGCTGACCGGGAGCGGGAAAGGAGCCTTTGCCTGCCCTTGGGCGGGAAAATGTTCCAGGACCGCCTGAACCCACGCCCCACTCGGGCGGAACAGGAAACGCAGCGCGT
>CALEZJ010000238.1 GCA_937927885.1 uncultured Paracoccaceae bacterium
CCTGTGTCCCACCCTTCAAGGCCGAGTATCCACTGATCGACCTGCGGCTGCGGCTGTCGGACCGCATCATCGACGTGACCGCCGAAGGGCTGGACGCGGTGTTGCATCTGGGGGTGCCCGACGATTCCGGGTTGAAGCTGCGCGCGATTGCCGACTGCGCGCGCGTCCTTTGTGCTGCACCGTCCTATGTGGCCCGCAGGGGCATGCCCGAAGATGGCGCGGCCCTGGTGCGCGAGCGGCACGATTGTCTGAATCTGCGCTTTCCCGGTGCCAAGGAGTTCCAGTGGACGCTGCAAACTCCGCAAGGCTTGCAGAAATTCGACATTACAGGGCCATTCGAATCCGATGACGGCGACGTGCTGACCGACTGGGCTCTGGCAGGGCATGGCATCGTGATGAAGCCCGTGTTCGAGGTGGGGACGCATCTGCGCACAGGGGCGTTGGTGCCCGTGGCGATGGCGACGCCTCCACTGCCAGTGTCGCTGTCGCTGCTGACCCCGCACCGGAGGTTGCGCGACCCCAAGGTGCGG
This sequence comes from uncultured Paracoccaceae bacterium, assembly GCA_937927885.1. Lineage (GTDB taxonomy): Bacteria > Pseudomonadota > Alphaproteobacteria > Rhodobacterales > Rhodobacteraceae > Pararhodobacter. The sequence goes on from CALEZJ010000238.1 coordinate 531, forward strand.
CTGTTTGCCGATTTCATCGCCGGGCGCATCCGGGCCGACATGGCAGCTCAGGTGCAAGGCCTCGATCTGCCGGGGGCACGCCCTAAGCGTTAAGCCAGGGTGCAGGCAGCCAGATGCGCCATGCGGCCAGCGAACTCGCGGTCAAAATCATGCGCCATGGCGAAACGCCAGCCGCCTTCTGCGGCGGCAATCAGTGACGCGCGGTCGCGGTCCCAGGCGGCGATGCGAGCGGCCAGAGCGCGCGGCTGGCCCATCGGCGCCGGGGCGGGCTGTCCCGCTTCGCCCGCCAGACGCGCCCACATCCGGTTGCCGTACCCCGCCATGGCCAGCCCGCAGCCCATCGCCTCGAGATAGGTGCACGACGGGTCCGACTGGCGATGGCAGGACAGGAACACATCCGCCTCGGTGCGGCTGATCGGCACCAGCGCGGTTTCGAAATCGACCGACCCGTGGAGGCGCACATCCCCGCCAAACTGCGCCAGCCCCTCGCGCAGCGAGCCCTCGAAACTGCCTGCGCCGTAAATGTCCAGCGTCGCGCGCACCCCCAGCGCGCGCAGCGCGGTCATCACCGGCAAGAGGTCTTGCGCGCCCTTCATCGGCTCGAGCCGCCCGGAATGGATCAACCGCAACGGCTTGCCCTGACGCAAACGATGGAAACGGGCTGCCATCTCGGCTTCGGTGGCCATCATCTCCGGACGCATCCGGTTGTCGAGGTAAAGATGCGGACGCCACACCTTGGCTCCATAGGCGTCAAAGGCCGGGTAGCCGTTGAACTGCACGCCCGCCAAGGTACCCAAAGTCGCGCGCATGCGCCGGTCTTGCATCCAGGTCCTGAACGCCCGCCAACCGAGCCGCGCCCACCCCCCGGACCGGCGGTTCAGCCACAGGATGCGCAGCCGGGTCTCCAGCGTGTATTCCAACGCCGCAACAACGGGCACTCCGCGCCCCGTGATCGCCGCTACCATCGCTGCAAAACCCGGCATGTCGGCGGAAACCATCGCTGCCCCCGCCCCGTCGACTCCCGCATCCGGAACCGGCACGCCGGGAGGCAGAACGATCAATTCAAAGCCCAGATCATCCGGCGCATAGTCCCGGCCAAAGGGGATCTCCCCCGCCCCTTCCCACAGGACACACCGGATCGGGCCGCCCCAGCCTGCAACATGCGCGCGCATCCCCTCGACGAACTTGATGTCCAGCCGGAACCCCTCTGGGGTCCGGGAAACCGGCGCGGGTGCGCAGAACAACAGAACAGGCGACATGGGACCTCCGGCGATGGCCCCTTTAGTGCGGCGCATGCCGCCCCCCGTCAACTGCCGCGATAGGTCGAGTAGCCGTAGGGCGACAGCAAAAGAGGCACGTGGTAATGCGCTGCAGGGTCGGAGATGCCGAAGCGGATCGGCACCTGGTCGAGGAACAGCGGATCGGACCCCGCCTGCCCGGTCGCGCGCAGATAGTCCCCTGCATGAAAGACCAACTCATACACCCCCGGGGTAAAACGTCCGGCGGGCAGGATCGGCGCATCGGTGCGCCCGTCGGCATTGGTGACCATCTCGGCCAGCACCGCGCCGCTCGCATTGCTCAGCACGATGCGCAGCCCCTCGGCCGGACAACCCCGCGCGGTATCCAGCACATGCGTTGTCAGAAATCCTGCCATGGTTATCCCCTGTTCAAACCCAACTCATTCTGCGCGCGCGGGAAGCAAAGACCAGTGGGCCGCAGCAGGAAAGGTCTTTTCGTGAAATCTTGATAAAACCCCGGGATTTTTGCGCTAGCCTCGGGCAAACGCCTCAAACCGGACCCAGCCTGTGACCACTCCTTCCCGTTATCCGCGCGACATGATCGGTTATGGCCCCCGCGCCCCCCGCGTCGAGTGGCCCGGAGGCGCACGGGTGGCGATCTCGCTGGTATTGAACTACGAAGAAGGCGGCGAGAACTGCCTTTTGCACGGCGACGCCCAGTCCGAGGCGTTCCTGAGCGACATCGCAGGCGCCCAGCCCTGGCCCGGGATGCGGCACTGGAACATGGAATCGATCTATGATTACGGCGCGCGGGCCGGGTTCTGGCGGCTGCACCGGCTGTTCACCCAGCGCGCCTTGCCGGTGACGATTTACGGCGTGGCCTCGGCGCTGGCCCGCAACCCCGAGCAGGTCAACGCGATGAAAACCGCAGGCTGGGACATCGCCAGCCATGGGTTGAAATGGGTCGATCACCGCGACATGCCCGAAGCGGTCGAACGCGCCCAGATCGCCGAGGCGATCCGCCTGCACACCGAGGTCGTGGGCACCCCGCCGCGCGGCTGGTACACCGGCCGCTGCAGCCTGAACACCGTGCGGTTGACGGCCGAGACCGGGCAACTGGACTGGATTTCCGACACTTACGACGACGACCTGCCCTATTGGATCGAGGTCGGCGTGCGTGACCAGTTGGTGATCCCCTATACTCTGGAGGCCAACGACATGCGATTTGCCACGGCACCCGGCTGGGTGACGGGGCAGGACTTCGGCCAATACCTGATCGACAGCTTCGATACCCTTGTGGCCGAGGGCGGGAGGATGCTTTCCGTGGGCCTGCACTGCCGCCTGATCGGTCGCCCCGGCAAGATCGCCGGACTGATCCGGTTTCTGGACCATGTCGCGGACAAAGGCGGTGCCTGGTTCGCCACCCGCAGCGAGATTGCGCAGCATTGGGCCAGCCACCACCCGCACCGCCGCTATGCGCGCCCCTCGCGGATGGATCGCGAAACCTTCGTCGACCGCTTCGGCTCGATCTTCGAGCACTCGCCCTGGATCGCCGAACGCGCGCATGCGCTCGAACTTGGTCCCGCGCATGACACGGCGGCGGGGCTGCACAATGCTCTGGCACGGATGTTCCGCAGCGCCTCCGAGGCCGAACGCTTGGGCGTTCTGCGTGCCCACCCCGATCTGGCGGGAAAACTGGCGGCAGCCAAACGCCTGACCACCGAATCGACGCATGAGCAAGCCAGCGCAGGCCTCGATGCGCTGACGGACGAGGAACGCGCTTCGTTCCAGCGGCTAAACACCGAATATGTCGCCAAGCACGGATTTCCGTTCATCATTGCCGTCCGCGACAACACAAAGGCCTCGATCCTGAAGGCCTTCCTGACCCGCGTCGCCAATGACACCGCGACCGAATTCGCCACCGCATGCACGCAGGTGGAACGTATCGCCGAAATCCGCCTGATGGACCTTTTGCCATGAGCGATAATCACGCCTCCGGATATTTTGCCCCCCGTGGCGGCCTGCCGCCGCAAACCGCGCTGATGACCCAACGCGCGGTCTTTACCGAATCCTATGCCGTCATTCCGAAAGGGTGCTTTTCCGACATTGTCACGAGTTTCCTGCCCGGCTGGCGCGGCCTTCGGATGTGGCTGATTGCCCGCCCGATGTCAGTCTTTTCCGATACGTTCTCGCAATATGTCTGCGAGGTGCAGCCGGGCGGAGGATCGGACAAACCCGACAATGACCTGCAGGCGCAATCGGTCCTGTTCGTCACCCACGGCCTGATCACCCTGACCATCGACGGTGCCGCCCACGACCTTGATGCGGGGGGCTATGCCTATATCCCGGCGGGCGCGCACTGGACCCTTCTGGCCGAGGGCAGCGAACCCGCGCGCTTTCACTGGCTACGCAAACTCTGGGAACCCGCCGAAGGCGTCGATCGCCCCGAAGCCTTTGTCACCAACGAGCGCGACTTCACCCCCATCGCTATGCCCGACACCCAAGGCCGATGGGCCACCACCCGCTTTGTGGACCCCGGCGACCTGCGCCACGACATGCATGTGAACATCGTCACCTTTCAACCCGGCGGCCTCATCCCCTTCGAGGAAACCCACGTCATGGAGCACGGGCTTTATGTGTTGCAGGGCAAGGCCACCTACAAGTTGAACCGCGACTGGGTCGAGGTCGAGGCCGGCGATTTCATGTGGCTTCGCGCCTATTGCCCGCAGGCCTGCTACGCCGCCGGCCCCGACCCCTTTCGCTATCTCCTCTACAAGGACGTCAACCGCCACGCCCGCCTGCGCGGCCCCTGGTCGACCCGTTGATCCGCGCGTTCCTCTTCGCTCTGACAATCCCGCGGAGGGTCAGCCACCGCGTTCGCCATCGGTCCGAGAACCGATGGCTGACTGTGCGTGAAACTCCAGTGTCCCCAGCCAACGACCGGTTCCCATGTCCCGCACCCTTCACCCAGAGCCTCTGACCGAATCAGCCTTTGCCCCCTACGGCGAGGTACTGGCGGCACGCGGGGCGTTCCGGCTGATCAACGAGGGGCTTTGCCAACGCCACCACGACCGCGCGATTCTCGACTTTGGTCCGGAAGGCCGCGCCGGGATCTCTGTCTTCAACGCCGTGCCTCGGGCCTTGCCCTATGTCTTTTCCCTGGTCGAACGGCACCCGGAAGGCTCTCAAAGCTTTCTGCCGATGCACTCCCATCCGTTTCTGGTCATCGTCGCCCCCGATCTGGGTGGCGCCCCCGGCGCGCCGTGTGCTTTTCTGACTGACGGCGCACAGGGCATCAACCTGCGTCGGGGCACATGGCACGGCGTCTTGACGCCCCTCCATGCCCCCGGCCTTTTTGCCGTGGTCGACCGAATCGGCTCCACCCCAAACCTTGAGGAATACCGCTACGACCAGCCTTTCACGGTCGTTGCATGACGGCGTCCGGATCAACCGGACCCATCCTAACCGAGACGCCCCAACGGGGAGAGGCCAGCCTCGGCGCGAACAACAGACTCCCCGAGGGAAAGGGACACACCCATGGCTGACACTTCGCTGGGCACACCGGCGCAACTGCGCGACCCCGATTACATGCCGCCGCTGGCCAAGGCGATTCCACTGGGCATCCAGCATGTGCTGGCGATGTTCGTGTCGAACGTCACTCCGGCGATCATTGTCTGCGGAGCGGCAGGGATCGGATTCGGATCGGATCAGGGCGCGCTGGGCTTTCCGGACATGACCTACATGATCCAGATGTCGATTCTTTTTGCCGGCATCGCCACCCTGTTCCAGACCGTCGGTGTGGGTCCTGTCGGCGCGCGGTTGCCCATCGTGCAGGGCACATCCTTTGCCTTTGTGCCGATCATGATCCCCGCCGTGGCAGGTCTTGGCGCGGGTGGTCTGGCCGGACTGATGACCGGCGTCATCATCGGCGGCATCTTTCACTTCTTCCTAGGGTTTGTCATCGGGCGCATCCGCTTTGCGCTGCCACCACTGGTCACCGGCCTGATCGTGCTGATGATCGGTCTGGCTCTGGTACGCGTCGGCATCCAGTACGCGGCGGGCGGCCTGCCAATCTCCGGCACCCCGGCCTATGGCAGCCTGGACAAATGGACCCCGGCGCTGGTCGTGGTCATGGTTACGCTGGCGGTCAAGTTCTTCACCCGGGGCTTTGCCGCAGTCGCCGCTGTGCTGATCGGCATTGTCGCGGGCTATGTCGTGGCGCTGGTCATGGGGCAGGTCAGCTTTGCCAACATGGGCCGGGCGGGTTGGTTCAGCATCCCGACTCCGTTCCACTGGGGTTTCGAACTGAACTGGGCCATCATCATCGGAATGTGCTTCATGGCGATCGTCTCGGCCATCGAAACGGTCGGTGACACTTCGGGTATCGCCAAAGGCGGCGCGGGGCGCGAAGCGACCGACAAGGAAATTCAGGGCGCGACCTTTGCCGATGGCCTTGGAACCGCCGTGGCGGGTGTGTTCGGCGGCCTGCCAAACACCTCGTTCAGCCAGAATGTCGGCCTTGTCGCCATGACAGGGGTGATGAGCCGCCATGTGGTTACAATCGGGGCTCTGTTCCTGATCGCCTGCGGTCTCGTGCCAAAGGTCGGCGCGCTGATCAATACGGTACCGATCAATGTGCTGGGCGGCGGGGTGATTGTCATGTTCGGCATGGTCTGCGCGGCGGGCGTGAACATGCTGTCCGAGGTTACCTGGAACCGGCGCAACATGGTGATCTTTGCCACTGCGCTGTCGGTATCGCTGGGCTTGCAACTGGAACCGAACGCCCTCCAGCACCTGCCCGACACGCTGAAGATCCTGCTGACCTCGGGCCTGTTACCTGCCGCGGCCATCGCCATCGGGCTGAACCTTGCCCTGCCCGAGCAATTGGCCGACGAGGCCTGACGCTTCAGGGGGGTGGTGCGCCGCCCCCCTTTCCCTTTGGAGGCCACGATGCCCGACACCTTGATCCGCAACGCCGATGTCATCGTCACCATGGACGGTGCGCGGCGCGAACTGGCTGGGGCCTCGGTCCTGATCCGGCGCGGTGTGATTGCCGCCATTGGTCCGGGGCTGGCGGCACCGGGTTCCGAGGTGATCGATGCGAGCGGCTGCGTGATCACACCGGGCCTCGTGAACACGCACCACCACCTCTATCAGACCCTGACCCGCGCCGTGCCGGGCGGGCAGGATGCGCTGCTGTTCGGCTGGCTGCGCACGCTTTATCCGATCTGGGCGCGCTATTCGCCCGAAGACATGCACGTTTCCACCCAACTGGGACTGGCGGAACTGGCGCTGTCGGGGTGCTCGATGTCGTCGGATCACCTGTACCTGTTTCCGAACGGGTCACGCCTCGACGACACGATCTACGCCGCTGCCGAGGTCGGCATCCGGTTTCACGCCACCCGCGGCGCAATGAGCATCGGCGAGTCGAAGGGCGGGCTGCCCCCCGATTCGCTGGTCGAGAACGAATCCGTGATCCTGAACGACACCATCCGCGTGGTGGACAGGTTCCACGATCCGCGCCCCGAGGCGATGGTGCGGGTGGGACTGGCGCCCTGCTCGCCCTTCTCCGTCAGCCGCGAGTTGATGCGTGACGCGGCCCTGCTGGCGCGTGACAAGGGGGTGATGCTGCACACCCATCTGGCCGAGAATGACGAGGACATTGCCTATTCCCTGTCGCAGTTCGGTTGCCGACCCGGGCAGTATGCCGAAGACCTGGGCTGGACTGGTCCGGATGTCTGGCATGCACACTGCGTGAAGCTGGACAGGTCGGAAATTTCCCTTTTCGCGCGGTCTTTGACCGGAGTCGCCCACTGCCCATGTTCGAATTGTCGCCT
>CALEZJ010000239.1 GCA_937927885.1 uncultured Paracoccaceae bacterium
GAGCAGCAGATGGTGGCGATCGGCCGCGCGCTGATCGGTCGACCCCGGCTGCTGATCCTGGACGAACCCTCGCTGGGGCTGGCGCCGCAGATCGTGCAGGACATCTTCGGCATCGTGCAGCGCCTCAATGCCGAGCAGGGCCTGTCGATCCTGTTCGTCGAGCAGAACGCCCGGCTGGCGCTGGCGGTCTCGGAATACGCCTATGTGATGGAGAACGGGCGGGTCGTGCTGGACGGCCCCTCGGCAGAGCTGGCGCGAAACGCCGACATCCGCGAGTTCTATCTCGGCCAGTCCGGCAGCGGCGAGCGCAAGAGCCTGCGTGACCAGAAACATTACAAGCGCCGCAAACGGTGGCTGGCATGACGCCGTTGCTGTCGGTTCAGGGCCTGTCGAAACGGTTCGGCGGCGTTCAGGCGGTGCGCGACGTCAGCTTTGATGTGGCGGCACGCAGCATCCATTCGGTGATCGGTCCGAACGGCGCGGGAAAGACGACGCTGTTCAACATGATCAGCGCCCTGGTGAAGCCGACGGCGGGCCGCACCCTGTTCGAAGGGCGCGACATCAGCGGCGCCCGGCCGCATGATCTGGCCGCGCTGGGGATCGGGCGGACGTTTCAGAACCTGGCGGTGTTTTCCCACGCCACGGTGGTGCAGAACCTGCTGGTCGGGATGCACCATCTGATCGGCGGTTCGGTGGTGTCGGACGGTGTTTTTTGGGGGCCGACCCGGCAGCGCGAGATCGAGGCCCGCCGCGCCGTCGAAGAGATCATCGAGTTCCTGGAAATCGAGCATCTGCGCGACGAGGTGGTCGGAACCCTGTCCTACGGGCTGCAAAAGCGCGTCGAACTGGGCCGGGCGCTGGCGGTGAAGCCAAAGCTGCTGCTGCTCGACGAGATGGTCTCGGGGATGAATGCCGAGGAAACCGAGGACATTGCCCGCTTCATCCTCGACATCCGCGACGAGCTGTCGGTCGCGGTCCTGATGATCGAGCACGACATGACCATCGTCATGGACATATCCGACCGGGTGACGGTGCTCAGCTTTGGCGAGCGCATCGCCGATGGTCCGCCGCCCGAGGTGGCCACCGATCCGCGGGTGATCGACGCCTATCTCGGCGCGGCATGAGGGGGGGCGCAATGGCGAGCGATATCCAAACCATCCCCGGCCTGTTGCGTCACTGGGCCCGTATTCGCCCGGACGCGGTGGCGCTGCGCGAGAAGCATCTCGGCATCTGGCAGCGCATCACCTTTGCCGAGTATTTCCGCAATGTTCGCGATCTCGCGCTGGGGTTCGAGGCGCTCGGGCTGCAGCGCGGCGATATCGTGGCCGTGGCGGGCGAGAACTCGACGGAATGGTTGTATAGCGACCTCGCCACGCAGGTTCTGGGCGGGGCCTGCACCGGCATCTATCCGACGAACCCGATGGCCGAGGTGGCGTATATCCTCGACCATTCCCGGGCGAAGATCGTCGTCTGCGGCGATCAGGAGCAGGCCGACAAGGTGCTCGGGGCGCTGGCGAAGCCCGGCGCGCTGCCGCATCTGCGCCAGATCGTCTGTGTCGACATGAAGGGGATGCGCGGCTATCGCCATCCGCTTCTCACAAGCCTTGACGAGGTCATGGCGCTGGGTCGCCAGCGGGCAGAGCAGCACGGGGCAGGCATCGACGCGCGGATCGACGACCTGCGCCCCGATGATGTCGCGGTGATCGTCTACACCTCGGGCACCACGGGCCTGCCCAAGGGGGCGATGCTCAGCCATGGCGCGCTGATCGTCAACGCGCGCCGGATGATCGCGCGGCACGGGCTGGACCGCATTGCGCGCTCGTCGCTGGCCTACCTGCCGCTGTGCCATGTGGCCGAGCGCGAGTTTTCCACCGTCATGGGGCTGGTGGACGGGGCGACCGTCAGCTTTGCGGAATCCATCGACACCGTGCTGCACGACCTGCGCGAGGTGGCGCCGAATACCTTCATCGGCGTGCCGCGGATCTGGGAAAAGCTGCGCAGTTCGGTGACCGTGCGGCTGCTCGATACCCGGCCGTTGCCGCGTCGCCTGACCGAATGGGCCATCGGACGCGGCCAGCGGATTGCCGACCGGCGGCTGGCGAACGGCGGGCGCTTTGCCTCGGTCGCCGACCGGCTGGAGTTTGCGGCGCTGTGGCTGACGGTCTTTCGGTCGTTGCAGACCTGGATGGGCCTGAACCGCGCCGGCGGGCGCCTGTATTGCGGCGGTGCGCCGATCTCGCCCGAGGTGTTGCGCTTTTTCTGGGCCATCGGGCTGGAGATCTATCAGGTCTTCGGCATGACCGAATCCGCGGGGTTCACCCATTCGCAATGCGCGGGGCATACCGCGCAAGGCTCTTGCGGGCCGGTGCTGGAGGGGTGGGAGGAACGCTTTGCCGAGGACGGTGAACTGATCCTCAAGAGCGACGGGATCTTTTCGGGCTATCTGCACAACGAGGCCGCGACGCGCGACGCGATCATCGACGGCTGGCTGCATACCGGCGATATCGGCCGGCACGACGCGGACGGGTCGCTGTTCATCACCGACCGGAAGAAGGATGTGATGATCACCTCGGGCGGCAAGAACATCACCCCGTCGCTGATCGAGAACCGGCTGAAGGATTCGCCCTATATCCGCGAGGCGATCCTGATTGGCGAGGGGCGCAAATACCTGTCGGCCCTGATCCAGATCGACCTCGATGTGGTGGGAAAATGGGCGCAGTCCCACGGCATCGCCTATACGAATTACCCCACGCTGGCGCGCCATCCC
>CALEZJ010000240.1 GCA_937927885.1 uncultured Paracoccaceae bacterium
GCCCATAGTTGTTCGAGCAATTGGTCAGAACGACCGGCAGGCCATAGGTCTCGTGCCAGGCGCGGACCAGATGATCGGACCCGGCCTTGCTGGCGGAATAGGGGCTGCGCGGATCATAGGGCGTGGTTTCGGTGAACTGGCCGGTCGGGCCGAGGCTGCCAAACACCTCGTCGGTCGAGATGTGGTGGAAGCGAAATCCCTCCGGCTTGCCGGCGGCCGTCCAATAATCGCGCGCGGCCTCCAGCATGTTGAACGTGCCCAGCACATTCGTCTCGATAAAGGCGGCCGGACCGTCGATGGACCGATCGACATGGCTTTCGGCCGCAAGATGCATCACCGCGTCGGGGCGGTGATCGCGGAAAATCCGGTCCAGCGCGGCTCGGTCGCGGATATCGGCATGCTCGAATCGATACAGCGGGCTGTCAGCGACATCCGCGACATTGGCAGGGTTTGCCGCATAGGTCAGGGCATCCAGATTGACGACCTCATGCCCGCGGCGGACGGCCAGCCGCACCACGGCGGATCCGATGAAGCCGGCCCCGCCCGTTACCAGAATTTTCATGCCGTCACCTCGAAGTCGAAAGGCGAGACCCAATCCGCGAAGGCCGGGGCATCACGGTCCTTGTCGGACAGCAGGGGATTTTCCACCTCCCAGTCGATGCCCAGACTGTCCCAGCGGACCCCGCCATCGCTGGCCCGGTCATAATGCGCCGTGCATTTGTAAACGATCTCGGTATCCGGCTCGCGCGTCGCAAAGCCGTGCAGGAATCCGGCGGGAATCCAGAGCTGTCGCCCATTTTCAAAGGACAGTTCCACCCCGACCCATTGGCCATAGGTCGGGCTGCCCCGTCGCGCATCGACTGCAACGTCGAAAAGGCGACCCCGCCCACAGCGGACCAGTTTGCCCTGCGCATGCGGCGGGCTTTGATAGTGCAGCCCCCGGACCGTCCCGACCTGTCGCGACATGGAGTGATTGTCCTGCACGAATTCGGGCAGGTCCAGGCCGGTCTGCTGTAACGTCCGCCGGTTCCAGCTTTCCGAAAAGAACCCGCGGGAATCACCATGCCGGGCCGGCGTTATGATCAGCACATCTGGAAGGGTAGTGGTTTCAATCTGCATCCTGCAACCTGTGGGCAATCGTGACAATAGAGCGCCGGACAGCGGAGTCCCCGCGTCCTGCGCCCCTTTTTTGCCGAAGATCGGACATATCGCAACCCAAGCGATCGCCTGGCGGCGGAATTCATCCGCTACTCGACAATCAAATCCGCATGCAGCGCGCCTGCTGCATGGATAGACTTCAGGATGTCGATCATGTCCCGGGGACGCACGCCAAGCGCGTTCAGCCCCTCGACCAGATCGCTCAGCGACGTTTCACCCGCCACCTCGGCAAAACCGATGCCCGGCTCTTCACGAATCTCGGCCATGGTGCGCGGGACCGTGACGGTTTCCCCCGCCGCGAAGGGATTGGGCTGCGACACCATCGGCGCCTCGCTGACCCGCAATGTCAGATTTCCCTGTGAAACGGCCACGCGGGAAATGCGCACCCTTTCGCCCATCACGATCGTGCCGGCTTTGTGGTCGATCACCACCTTGGCCCGATCTTCGGGTTCGACCATCAGGTTTTCAATCCGGCCAAGAACCCGTGCGGGATTCACCTCGCCCAGCCCCCGGAACTCGACGATCACCGTCCCGCTGTCCTGCGTGGTGGCCAGCCGGCTGTTGAAATCCCGATTGATCACATCCTCGATCCGGGTCGCGGTCGTGAAATCGGCATTGCGCAGGGCAATGCGTATATTGCGTATCTCGGCAAAGTCGAACTGCACCTCACGCTCGATCCGCGCGCCGACCGGGATCGCCCCCGCTGTCGGAACGCCCTCGACCACGCGCGCGGCCTCACCATTGACAGAGATGCCCCCGGCGATGATCGACCCCTGCGCGACGGCGTAGATTTCGCCATCCGCGGCCTTCAGCGGTGTCATCACCAGCGTCCCTCCCAACAGGCTTTTCGCGTCGCCGATGGTCGAGACCTTGACATCAATGCGGCTGCCCGAGCGGGCGAAGGGCGGCAGGGTAGCGGTCACCACGACGGCGGCGACGTTCTTCGACCGCAGTGCATCATCCGTCACATTGACGCCCAGCCGCTCCAGAAGCCCGGCCAGCATTTCCTCGGTGAACGGGGCGTTGCGCAGACCGTCGCCGGTGCCATCCAGCCCGACCACCAGGCCATAGCCGATCAGATCATTGCCGCGAACCCCGTCGAAATCGGCAATATCCTTGATGCGCACCGGCACCGCCATCGCGATAGCGGGAACAAGCAGAAAGGCGATGATGGCGAAAAGACGTTTCACGACAAGAAATCCACTAGCTTCAGGCGAGAAAGCCGCGCGGTGACAGTATAAAGCATTTCCAGTTGCGATTCAGCCTCGGACAGTGCGGCGGCGGTCTGATAGGGATCGGCCAGCTGGATCTGGTTGCGCGAGATCGTCAGCGCGGCCGTAGCCGCCGAAGTCTCGCCTTGTGCGCGTTCGACCATTTGCTGATCAATCCCGACCCGAGCCATTTCGGCAACCAGGGGACCACTGTTATTGATCATGGCCTCACCCGCCTTCTGCGCCAGCGCCACCCGCTCTGAATGATTGCCCGACAGAACGCCCCGATCCAGCAGGGCACCCATCGCCAGCGCCTTGAGTTCATCCCGCAGCGCCGGGCTGAGCGCCGTCGTCTTCAGCGATATGCTGGTCCCTTCGCCAACGGGAATACGCTGCTGTTCGTCGATGCTACCGCGATAGGCGGTGTCGGCGAACCCAAAGCCCCCTCCCGGCGCGGCATCGAACCAGCGCGCAACCTCCGTTGCCACATCCTGCGCCGAGGTCAAGGTCAGGCCGACGATATGGTCCTCCAGTTCCTTCAGTATCTGATCCGCCGGGATCAGCGGCGCGGTATCGCTGTGGGTGCCAGCAAACAGAAAACGCCCGCCGACAGCGGTGTTCAAATGCGACGCCGCGGCCTGGAAGGCATGTGCCGCCTCGCCCGCGCGCACCGCAAGCGAATGCGGCGTATCCGTCGGCGCAAAGGCCAGCAGGGCGGCGCCCAGAGCGGAATTTCCCTTCTGGAGCGCGCCCATCGCATCCTGCATGCCTTGCAGCATAGAGGCTGCCTCCGCCGCATTGTCCTTCATCTGCGACATCATCGACAGACGCGCCTCGATATTGCTGAGACCCTGCGTGTTTCCTTTCAACCGGACGGCGACATCCGCAACCTCGCCGCTGGACAGTTCAGAGGTCAGGGTATCGACGGTCGTCTTGATGCGATGCGAGGCAGAGCGCATGGCGAAAGCACGGGCCTGATCCCCGATGGAATATACAGTCATGGTCACAGCCTCAGAATCTGGTTCATCATCTCGTCGATCGCCTGAATGACCCGCGCATTCGCGGCATAGGCCTGTTCATATTGCAGCAATCTCTGCATCTCGGCGTCGCTGTCGACTCCGTCCTCCATCAGGCGCGAGGCCATCGTGTCAGCGCGACTGTTGCGGATCGAAAGATCGGCCTCGGCATTCACCCGGCGCGTCGCCGCCCGCGTCTC
>CALEZJ010000241.1 GCA_937927885.1 uncultured Paracoccaceae bacterium
CGGGGGCGGATCCCAGCGCCGCCAGCCGCGATTCGAGCGGGGCGAGGTCTGGCAACACAGGGGCGTCCGCGCGGGCCGGTTCGCGCGCTTCCAGGGCGTCCGCGCGGGCCTCGATGGCGCTCAGGCGTTGGCCCAGCGTCGGGTCGGGCAATTGCGGGGCTACGCCGCCAAGGCCATAGGGCAGCGCGACCAGTGCCGCACCGACGCCGAGCGCGCCGGAAAGCGCCGCGACAAGCACCATGGGAACGAGGCTGCGCGGGGCGGCCCTGTCGGGGGCCGCAGGCGTTGCCGGGGGTGCGGCGGGCGTCGCGGCGGGTTCGGGAACGGATTCGGGCGTGACTTGGGGCGCGACGGGGGCGGCCGCCCCGACCAGCGGTTCCGCCGGGGTGTCCGGGGCGGTCCCGGCGGGCGGTTGCGCAGGGATTTCCTCGACCCGGGGGGCCTCGACCGGTGACGGTTCGACTGCGCCCGCCTCGCCGGTCACCGCTTCGGTCGCTTCGCTGCTGGCCGTTGCCTCGCCGGATTTCGCGCGGCTGCGTGTGGTGCGTGCCATCGACATTCCCCCATTCCCGGCCCCCCTTCCCGGCGGCCCGGATCCTCCCCCTATCTAGTCGCTGCGCGCGCGCGCCTCAACCCGTGGGCGTCGGCTGCGACATCGCGGCGGCCAGCGCGCGCAGCATTCCGCCCGCATCGGGGCGGTCGGCCACCTGCACCGGCCAGCCCCTGGGCAGTTGCGCGGCGCAGGCGGGGCTGATGGCAATGCAGGTCAGGTCCGGCGGGGCGCCCGCCTGTTCCACGAACAGCCGCGCCGCCCGCGGGGAAAACAGCGGCGCAAAGACCCTGCGCGTGGCAAGGGCGGCCCGGGCGGTATCGCTCAGCGGCAGGGCGCGCGCCTTGTAGACCGCGACCGAGCGCACGAGGTCCGGCCATTCCGCCGCCAGATCGCGCGCCAGATCGGCCCCGTGCAGATGCACCAGCGGTCCCTCCTGGCGTTCCTCGCGCAAGAGGGCGATCATCGCCGCCGCATCCCCCCCGCAGTCGCGCGCGGCAAACCCCGCGGCGGCAGCGGCGCGGGTGGTGGCCGGACCGACGCACCAGGCGGGCATCGCGGGCAGGGGGGGCAGAAACGGCAGCGCATTGGCCGAGGTCAGGGATCCCCCGCGCGCACCGTTCAGGATGGAGTCGTCGAACGGCAGCGCGACCACCTCGCTGAGGGGCGAGACCAGCACCTCATGCGCGGGCAGATCCTGCGCCTGCGCGGCAAAATGCCGGGATTGGGCCAACGGGCGGGTGAGCAGAAGGACAGGCGGCATCGGGCTTTCCGGGGCGCGCCATTGTGGGCGCCGCAAAGGGATGTTACCCCCGCCAATGCAGGCACCGCAACCGGTTGGGCATGGACAGACCCCTCACCATTCTGGGCATCGAAAGCAGCTGCGACGACACCGGCGCGGCGCTGGTGCGGCAGGGGCCAGACGGCGCGCAGGTGCTGTCCAATGTGGTGGCCGGTCAGACGGATCTGCACGCGGCCTTCGGCGGCGTGGTGCCGGAGATCGCCGCGCGCGCCCATGCCGAAAAGCTGGATCTGGTGGTCGAAGAGGCGCTGGCGCAGGCCGGGCTGACGCTGGCGCAGATCGACGGCGTGGCGGCGACGGCGGGGCCGGGGCTGATCGGCGGGGTGCTGTCGGGCGTCATGCTGGCCAAGGGCATCTGCGCCGCGACCGGCCTGCCCCTGATCGGCGTCAACCATCTGGCCGGCCACGCGCTGACCCCGCGCCTGACCGACGGGCTGGCCTTTCCCTACCTCATGCTCCTCGTCAGCGGCGGGCATTGCCAGTTCCTGCTTGTGGACGGGCCTGACAGCTTCACCCGCCTCGGCGGCACCATCGACGACGCGCCCGGCGAGGCCTTCGACAAGGCTGCCAAGCTTCTGGGCCTGCCCCAGCCCGGCGGCCCGCATGTGGAAACCGAGGCGGCGCAGGGCGACGCCAGACGCTTTGCCTTTCCCCGGCCCCTTCTGGACCGGCCCGGCTGCGACCTCAGTTTCTCGGGCCTGAAAACGGCGCTGATGCGGGCGCGCGACGCGCTGGTGGCGGCACAGGGCGGGCTGACCCGGCAGGACCGCGCCGACCTGTGCGCGGGCTATCAGGCGGCGATTGCCGATGTGCTGGCGGAAAAGTCGCGCCGCGCCCTGGCGCTCTGCCCCGGGATCACCGCCTTTGCCGTGGCGGGCGGGGTCGCCGCCAATCAGGCCCTGCGCGCGCGGCTGATGGCGGTGGCGGGTGACCTGCCCTTTACCGCGCCGCCCCTCGCGCTTTGCACCGACAACGCGGCGATGATCGCCTTCGCGGGGATCGAGCGTCTGCGACTGGGCCACAGAGATGACATGACCCTGGCCGCGCGTCCGCGCTGGCCGCTTGACACCAAGGCCGCCCCCCTGATCGGATCGGGCAAGCGCGGCGCCAAAGCCTGAGGAGGAACCCCATGCCCCTGTTCGCCCTGATCTGCACCGACAAGGCCGACCACGAACCCCTGCGCAAGGCCACGCGCGACGCGCATCTGGCCTATCTCGACGCCTCGGGCGTGGTGCGCATGGCCGGGCCGTTCCTGAGCGACGGCACGATGACCGGCAGCCTTGTGGTGATCGAGGTCGCCGACAAGACCGCCGCCGAGGACTGGGCGGCGCATGACCCCTATGCGCTGGCGGGGCTCTTTGCCAAGGTGCGCATCGAGGAATGGAAAAAGGTGATCGGCTGATGCGCCGCTGGTTGATGAAATCCGAACCCGACGTGTTTTCCTGGGATGACCTGGTCGCCGTCGGTGCCAAGGGCGAGGAATGGCACGGCGTGCGCAATTACCTGGCCCGCAACAACATGCGGGCGATGGAACTGGGCGATCCGGTCTTTTACTACCATTCCAACATCGGGCTGGAAATCGTCGGCATCGCCGAGGTCTGCGCCCTGTCGCACCCCGACAGCACGGCCGGCGCCGATCTGCGCTGGGATTGCGTCGACATCCGCGCCGTTCGCCCCCTGCCGCGTCCGGTCAGCCTGAAACAGGTCAAGGCCACGCCCGAACTGGCGCAGATGGCGCTGGTCACCTCGATGCGCCTGTCGGTGCAGCCGGTGACGGATGCCGAGTGGGACATCATCTGCCGGATGGGCGGGCTCGAATGACCGAACGCGCCAACATCGCCGACATCCTCTGCATCGGGTGCCAGAAGGGCTCGACAAGCTGGCTGCATTCCGTG
Source organism: uncultured Paracoccaceae bacterium (assembly GCA_937927885.1). GTDB lineage: Bacteria > Pseudomonadota > Alphaproteobacteria > Rhodobacterales > Rhodobacteraceae > Pararhodobacter. The sequence goes on from CALEZJ010000241.1 coordinate 3,248, forward strand.
CTGGCCTGCCACCCGGGCACCTGGTCCTTTCCCGACAGCGAACCCCTGACCTCGACCAACAAGGAAGCGCATTTCTGGGACCGCAACCATGCGCGCGGGGTCGACTGGTATCGCGACCTGATGACTCCCCCGGACCCGGCGCTGAAAACGCTGGATTTCACGCCCGAATACGCCTTTCTGTCCGACGCCCAGATCGCCGAATGCAAGCGGCTGAACCCCGCCGCCCGGGTCATCTACATCCTGCGCGACCCCTTGGCGCGGGCGGTGTCGGCGCTGCGGATGCGGATGCTCTGGCGGTTCGGGGCCGGCTCCGAGGTGCGGTTGACCCGCGATCTGCTGGCCGAGATGCTGCCCCATGCGCAACTCGATGAACACGGCTCGTTCATGCGCAACCACGACGCGTGGAAACGGCACTATCCCGACCTTCTGGTGCTGAACTACGAAGACCTGCACGCCGACCGTGCCGCCGGAATGGCGCGGATTTTCGCGCATGTGGGCCTCGATCCCGCGCGGATGAGCGGCGAGAACCGCCAGCGATTTGACGCCGTGATGGCGGGCAAGGTCTGGGAAAGCGAAAGGTTCCCCATCGACCGCGATGTGCTGGTCTACCTGAACGGCTTCACCGCCCGCACCCGCAGCGCCGTCAAGGGCGCGCTGGGTTTCGACTTTGCCGAGGGGCAGAGGATGATCGACGCCGCGGCGCCCGCGCTCGATCTGGGCGCGGTGATCGGCGCGCTGGGGCAGATCCGCGACGAACTGGTGAAATCGCACGATGTGGCGACCACGCAGCGCAAGCTTCTCGAGGATCTGCGCGGCGAGTTGCAGGGCCAGCGGCGGCTGACGCGGCTCTTGCTGGACCGCAGCCTTGCCCCGATGGAGGACGAGATCGAGGCCACCATCGGCGCCGTGCAGATGAGCATGCGCGAGACGCTGGACGTGATCCACGAACGGCGCCTGTCGCTGGCGCGCTTTGGCGACGGCGAATTGATGCTGATGGCCAATGGCGACCACAAACTGCAATTCCAGCGCAATTCGCCCGAATTGCGCGCCGAATTGCGCGCGGCGCTGAACCCGGACTGGCAGGCGCCGGGGCGGGTGCTGGTCACGCTGCCACCGCCGTTTCGCGGGCATCAGCACTGGATCAGCGCCTGGATCATGACGTGGTCGGCGCTGAAGCCCCTGATCGACCCCGCGCGCCGCTATGGCCATACCCAGATCACCCGGCCGATGTTCTTCCAGCAAGAGGGGGCGGCCGGCGTCGCGCAATGGCGGCGCCTGTGGCAGGGACGGCCAGTGCTGGTGGTCACGGGGCGGGGGTCGCGCTTTGACCTGATCCCCGAGCTTTTCGACAGCGCGGGCAAGGTCGATGTCCTGCACACGGCGCCCGAACACGCCTTTGCCGAGCGTGCCGCCATCCTTCGGGGCGTCATCGAACGCGCCGGCCCCGAAACGCTGGTCCTGCTCTCGCTCGGCCCCACGGCCACCCTGCTGGCGCACCGGATCGCCGCGACGGGGGTGCAGGCGCTGGACATCGGCCATATCAGCGCCAGCTACAATTACGTCCATGCCAACGGTGCCCTGCCCGAGGCGTTGCGCACCTCGCGCTGACCTCCAACGGGGCTTCCTTGCGGCGAAACGCCGCGCTAGCCTCGACCCCGACGGCACAACGCCGCGACAAGGGGAGCAAGGGCAATGGATCTGTTGGCGGTGATCGTCGCAGCGGCGGTCGGATTCGGCATCGGCGCGGTCTGGTACGGGGTGTTCTCGAAGGCCTGGGTGGCGGCGTCGGGCGTTCCGACCGATGACAGGGGCGCGCCGGCGAACGGCAACATGCCGCTGACCTTCGCGGGGGCCTATCTGTGCATCCTGCTGGTCGCCGGGATGATGCGCCACACCTTCGCCATGGCGCAGATCGACACGCTGGCAAAGGGGCTGGTCGGCGGGCTGGGGATCGGACTTTTCTTCATCGCCCCCTGGATCACGCTGAACGTGCTGTTCGCGCAGCGGCCAAAGGCGCTGGCGCTGATCGACAGCGGCTATGCGGCGCTGGCCTGCGCGGCGATGGGCGGCGTGCTGGTCCTGCTCTGACGGGGGCGGGCTTGCAGATCTGGGCTTCGACGGCGGCGCCCTTGAATTGTTGCGCGCCATCTCCATATCGCAACGAGACAGACACGACAGCCGACAGGGACCGCCCGAATGGACGATCACGCCGCGCCGCCGCGCCATGCCGCGTTTCCTGCCCACAGCCGCTTGCGCTCGCAAGGGCCCTTGCCGCCCGACGCCCTCGCCGCCTGTCGCGCGCAGGGCATCGCGCTGGTCTATGACCCGGTGCAGATCGGCTGGCTGACGGCGGATTGTGTCGATGACCTCGACCACGAGGCCGCTCCCCCGCCGCGCACCGAGCCCCTGTCCTTTCGCCCCTGGCAGGCGCAGGATCTGGACGCCTATCACGCGATGCTGGATGACCCGGCGGTGTGGCAGTTCCTGCCGGAATCCCGCCCGACCCCGCTGAGCCGCGACGATGCCGCCGCCCTCTTGACCCTGTCCAACGACGCCCCGCACCACGAGGTGCGCGCGGTGCTGGTGCAGGGTCGCCCGGTGGGGCAGGTGCGGCTGGTGCTGGCCGATGGCGAGGTCAGCTATTGGCTGGGGCGCGCGCATTGGGGCCGCGGGATCGCGCGGCGCGCGCTGGCCGACTGGACGGCCGAATGCCGCGCGCGCCACCCCGGTCTGTCGCTCTATGCCCGGATCCGCGCCGATCACGCGGCCTCGCGCAAGGTGGCCGAGGCGGCGGGATATGAAGACGCCGGGGCAGACCCTGCCGCCCCGGCGTTTCGCATCTTTCGCCTTGCCGCGCGCTGAGGCGCGTTCAGCACAGACCGTCAGCGCACTTCGGCGCGCCAACGCGACGCCGAAACCCCTCGGGCCGCGCGATCAATAGCGGTAGTGCTCCGGCTTGAACGGGCCATCCGCCGCGACGCCGATATACTCGGCCTGCTCGGGCTTCAGCGTGGTCAGCTTGGCGCCGATCTTGGCCAGATGCAGCCGCGCGACCTTTTCATCCAGATGCTTGGGCAGGATGTAGACGCCCGGCGCATACTCGCCCTGCCTGGTCCACAGTTCGATCTGCGCCAGCACCTGGTTGGTGAACGAAGCCGACATCACGAAACTGGGGTGCCCGGTGGCGTTGCCCAGGTTCAGCAGCCGCCCTTCGGACAACAGGATGATCCGCGCGCCCGAAGGCATCTCGATCATGTCCACCTGGTCCTTGATGTTGACCCATTTGTGGTTCTTCAGCGCGGCGACCTGAATTTCGTTGTCGAAATGGCCGATGTTGCCGACGATGGCCATGTCCTTCATCGCGCGCATGTGCTCGATGCGGATGACGTCCTTGTTGCCGGTGGTGGTGATGAAGATGTCGGCGGTTTCGACCGCTTCCTCCAGCGTGACCACCTCATAGCCGTCCATTGCCGCCTGAAGGGCGCAGATCGGGTCGATCTCGGTCACCTTTACCCGCGCCCCGGCGCCACGCAGGCTGGCGGCAGACCCCTTGCCCACATCGCCATAGCCGCAGACCACGGCGACCTTGCCGGCCATCATCGTGTCGGTGGCGCGGCGGATGCCGTCGACCAGGCTTTCCTTGCAGCCATACTTGTTGTCGAATTTCGACTTGGTGACGCTGTCGTTGACGTTGATCGCCGGGAAGGGCAGTTGTGCCTTCTTGTGCAGATCATAGAGACGCTTGACGCCGGTGGTCGTTTCCTCGGAGACGCCCTTGATGGCATGGCGCTGGCGCACGAACCAGCCGGGGCTGGCCTTCAGGCGCTTGCGGATCTGGGCAAACAGCGCCTCTTCCTCCTCGCTGGTCGGCACGGCGATCAGGTGTTCCTCGCCCTCTTCGACCCGCGCGCCCAAGAGGATGTACAGCGTCGCATCCCCGCCATCGTCGAGGATCATGTTGCACATGCCCCCTTCACCGCCGAACTGAAAGATGCGGTCGGTATAGTCCCAGTATTCCACCAGCGTTTCGCCCTTGATGGCGAAAACCGGCGTCCCGCCGGCAGCGATCGCGGCGGCGGCGTGGTCCTGGGTCGAGAAGATGTTGCAGCTGGCCCAGCGCACATCGGCGCCCAGCGCCTTCAGGGTTTCGATCAGCACGGCGGTCTGCACCGTCATGTGCAGCGATCCGGCGATCTTGGCGCCCTTCAGCGGTTGCGACGGCCCGAATTCCTCGCGGCAGGCCATCAGCCCCGGCATTTCGGTTTCAGCGATGGTCAGTTCCTTGCGGCCAAAGGCGGCGAGGGAAATATCCTTGACGATGTAATCGGCGGTCATCGGGCGCTCCTGTCTTTGGGGCGCCAGATAGCACTGACCCGGCCTTGCGGCAATGGTGGCTCAGGCGCGCCGGTGCCGGGGCAGGAACACGACGGCCAGACCCAGCGCAGGCAGGAAGGCGCAAAGGTGATAGACATAGGCGATGCCCCGCGCATCGGCCAGCACGCCCAGCCCCGCCGCCCCCAGCCCGCCGACCCCGAACGACAGCCCGAAGAACAGACCCGCGATCAGGCCGACCCGGCCTGGCACCAGTTCCTGCGCAAAGACGAGGATGGCGG
>CALEZJ010000242.1 GCA_937927885.1 uncultured Paracoccaceae bacterium
CGATCACCAGATGGTCACCGACCCAGGCCCCCAGGGCCAGATAGGCCCGCAGGAGCGGCGGCAATCCCGAAATCGCCTGCGCATCGGCAGCGCCCGGCGCGGGCCGCATCAAGGTCTCGGGCAGCGGAAGGGTCTCGGGAGCCTTTCGCCCCGGTCGCAGTGCCTTTGGGCCCAGATGGCGCGCCGAGAGCAGCGACAGCGCGGCCGCAGGTGGGGGTTCGGTGCCAGCGAACGAGGTGCAGCCCACCAGCCGCGCGGCCCCCGAGGCGAGCGCGAGGCGCGCCACTCCGGCCCAGATCAACCGCAGCAGGTCCGCGCCACCCTGCCCCGGTTCGGTGCAGAGCCGCCCCAGTTCCAGCGACACCCCGCCCCGCTCCGCGAGCGCGCCAAGCTCATAGACGGTGCCGGTATATCCCCGAAGCAGCGCCCCCCCGCCCCCGTGGACCCAGAGCCGCGCGGTCGCCAGCGGCGGCGCCCCCGGCGCATCGCAACCCAGGTGCAGATGCAAGGCGTCGGCGTCAAAGCAATCGCCGTCGGCATCGCGGCCAAAGGCCCGCGCGCGCAGGTCGCGCAGGGCGGCGATGTCCCCCGGTCCTGCCAGCCGCAGGCACCAGCCCCCCATCCGCAATGGCGGGCCAAAGCGCGGGGACAGGGGCGCATCCCCAGCCATCGTCGGTCAGTTCATGAACGAGGACGCCGTGAACTGGCCGAGCACACGGAACACCTGCGACAGCACGCTGGGACGCGGCCCGGTGTCGGTGATCCGGCGCGACAGGGTGATGACTTCGCCGCGTTCAGTGCCGAATCGCTCGATGTTCGACACCCGTCCTCGGCTGTCGAAACTGATCGCGACAACCTGGCGATCGACCTCCTCGGGCGCGCGCCATCCGCTCTGGCGCCAGTCGGACTGCACATAGAACCAGCCCGACCCCTCCATCACGCCGCCCATGCCGGGACGACCAATGGCGGCCTCGACGGTTTCCCTTGTATCGCGCCCGACCTGGATCTGTGCCAGATCGGCGTCGGTCGGCGCATAGCCGTGATAGCGCATCACCGGCGAGCAGGCGGCCAGCACCAGAGCCACGCAAACCGCCATCATCCAGCGGCCCGCACGCCCTGCTGCACCCCATGTCGCGCGATCCGTCATGCTGGTCTCCCGGTTTGATGATCCCGACCCCGGACGGAGCGGTGGCCCTTTGGGCTGGAACCCTGCGGCGTCTTCGGGATACAGAATGCCGGGGCAGTGTTCAAGAATGGAACCGCCCGCCTCGGGGAGACTCGCGGTTTTGTGCGGGTTCGCAACCCGAAGGGCCCATTGAGGAGAGTGGCGATGGCCGAACCGACATCCATGCGCGACAGCGATGCCCTGACCCTGCCGCTGCGCGTGGCCGACCTGAACCCGCGCGCCGTTCTGGGGTTCCACCTGCGACCCAGCCCGGCGGCGCGCGCCGAACTGGCCGCCGAACTGGGCATTCTGGGCCTGAAAAAGCTGGACTTCCGCGGCACTCTGGCCGCCGAGGGGCGCCATGACTGGCGCCTTGAAGGGGTTCTGGGCGCCACCGCGGTTCAGGCCTGCGTCATCACCGCAGATCCCGTGACCACCCGTATCGACACGCCCGTGTTGCGCCGCTTCCTGCGCGCCATGCCGGTTCCGACCGAATCCGAGGTCGAAATCCCCGAGGACGACAGCCTCGAACCCCTGGGGCCGCTGATCGACCCCGGCGCCGTGATGGCCGAAGCCCTGGCCCTCGCCCTGCCCGACTATCCGCGCGCGCCGGGTGCCACGCTGGCCGCCGGCCTGGCCGACTCAACCCCGCCCGGGGGGGAAATGCCAAACCCCTTTGCCGCGCTGGCTGCGCTGAAACGCGAGTCCGAATAACCCTTTCGCCCTTGCAAGCGCGCGAAAACTCCGTATGTTCCGCGCCTCATGCACGCCGGGGCTTTTCCTGAACGCGCCTGCGGTGTAGAGCACTCTCGCAGAACTATCCACCATCTCGGGCCGCCCGTGTCGTGCCCGCCTGACTCGAAGAGGTTGACATGGCCGTTCAACAGAACCGCGTGACCCGTTCCCGCCGCAACATGCGCCGCTCGCATGACGCGCTCGTTGCGGGCAATCCGAACGAATGCCCGAGCTGCGGCGAACTGAAGCGCCCGCACCACGTCTGCCCGTCCTGCGGCCATTACGACAGCCGCGAAGTCATCGCGCGTCCGGCCGTCGACCTGGAAGACGACGCGGCCTGATCGTTTCGCCCGGCGGCGCCCGATGGTTCCCGTTCAGGATCATCCGCACGCCGGGGTGCCGGTGGACAGCGCCGGGCGTGGCCCTGTGGTGATCTCTGTCGATGCGATGGGGGGCGACCGCGGGCCAGAGGCCGTCGTGGCTGGCTGTGCCGCCAGCGTCACGTCCGATCCTCGCCTCGCCCTGGTGATCCATGGCGATTCCGCGGTGCTGGAACCGCTTGTCGCCCGTCAGCCCGAGCTGGCGGGACGCATCACCCTGGTTCACGCGGATCGTGCGGTCACCATGCATGACAAGCCCAGCCATGTGATGCGCCACGGCAAGGACACTTCGATGTGGTCCACCATCGCCGCGCTGAAATCCGGGCAGGCCCAGGCGGCGGTCAGTTGCGGCAATACTGGCGCGCTGATGGCCGTGTCGATGCTGCAACTGCGCCGGATGGACGGTGTGAACCGTCCCGCCATCGCCTGCCTCTGGCCCGCGCGTGGCGAACACGGCTTTGCCACGATGCTCGACGTCGGCGCCGATGTGAAGGCCGAGCCCGAGGATCTGCTGGCCTATGCGATCATGGGCGCCACATATTTTCGCAACGGCTTTGGCGCGTCACGACCCCGTGTCGGGTTGCTGAATGTCGGCACCGAGGAACACAAGGGCCGCACCGAGATCAAGCTGGCCCATGCCCTGATCTCCCGCCTGCAAGACACCGGGCGCTATGATTTCGTCGGCTTTGTCGAGGGATCGGACATTCCCTCCGGCAAGGTCGATGTGATCGTGACCGACGGATTTACCGGCAATGTCGCGTTGAAGACCGCCGAGGGCACCGCCAAGCTGGTGGCCGACTTCCTGCGCGAGGCGTTCAAGTCCGGACCGCTGGCGATGCTGGGGGCGCTGTTGGCGCGCCGCGCGCTCAAGGGTCTTGGTGCCCGCATCGACCCGCGTCGGGTCAACGGCGGGGTGTTTCTGGGCCTCAACGGCACAGTGGTGAAATCGCATGGCTCGGCCGATGCCACGGGGGTCGCCGCGGCGATCGCACTGGCGGCAAAGCTGGCAGAATCGGGCTATCAGGGGCGGATGGGCGAGCGGCTGGTGACAGCCGCGCGCGCCGCCGCCGAACATGACGCGCACGGAGATCCGGCATGACCTCGACCCCCAACGCCGCAACTGTGACCCGCGCCGTCGTGCTGGGCGTCGGTCACTACCTGCCCGCGCGCGTGGTGCCGAATGCCGAATTCGCCGCCACGCTCGATACGTCCGACGACTGGATCGTGTCGCGCTCGGGGATCGAACGGCGCCATTTCGCAGCCGAGGGCGAGACGACCTCGCATCTGGCCGCCCATGCCGCGCGCGCGGCGCTGGCACAGGCGGGAATCGGCGCCGACACGCTGGATGCGATTCTTGTCGCAACCTCGACACCGGACCTGACCTTCCCGTCGGTCGCCACCATGGTGCAGGCCGAAATCGGCGCAAGCCGCGCCTTCGGCTTTGACGTGCAGGCGGTTTGCGCGGGATTCGTGTTTGCGCTGGCCCAGGCGCAGGCCCTGATTGTCGCGGGCACCGCGCGCCGGGTCATGGTCATCGGGGCCGAAACCTTCAGCCGCATCATGGACTGGACCGACCGGTCCACCTGCGTCCTCTTCGGCGATGGCGCCGGGGCGCTGATCCTCGAGGCACAGCCGGGCACGGGCGCTTCCTCGGACCGGGGCATCCTGTCGGCCGATCTGCATTCGGACGGCGGCTACCGCGAGATGCTGTATGTCGACGGCGGCGTCAGCACCACCGGCACATCGGGCAAGTTGCGCATGCAGGGCAATGCGCTGTTCCGCCAGGCGGTGGAAAAACTGTCCGAGACCGCGACCGCCGCGCTGGCCAAGGCCGGGATCGGCGCCGACCAGGTTGACTGGATCGTGCCGCACCAGGCCAACATCCGCATCATCCAGGGCACCGCGAAAAAGCTGGGCCTGTCGATGGACAGGGTGATCGTCACCGTGCAGGACCACGGCAACACCTCGGCGGCGTCGATCCCGCTGGCGCTGTCGGTCGGCGTGGCCGAGGGACGGATCAAGCGCGGCGACCTGATCGTCACCGAGGCGATCGGCGGCGGGCTGGCCTGGGGCGCGGTGGTGCTGCGCTGGTAAGCGGCGACGTGGCGGGCGCGCTTCGCACCGTCTGACAACATCGCGCCACAAACCCCGGTGTTGACAGGGGAAATTCCTTGCCGCATCCTTGCGCCAACCAAGAAGGCGCGGGCAATGATCCCGCGCCGGGGACGCTGGCGCGGGGGTGACGATGAGCGAGACGACTCTGACACGCATGGATCTGAGCGAGGCGGTCTTCCGCGAGGTAGGGCTGTCGCGCAACGAATCGGCAGCACTGGTCGAGGCAGTGATCCAGTACATGTCCGACGCGCTGGTGGCGGGCGAGCAGGTCAAGATCTCGTCCTTCGGCACCTTCGGCGTGCGTTCGAAGTCCGAACGCGTCGGCCGCAATCCCAAGACCGGCGAGGAAGTGCCGATCAGCCCGCGCCGCGTGCTGTCCTTCCGCCCCTCGCATCTGATGAAGGAGCGCGTCTCGAGCGGGAATTTGCGCGCCAAGGGCTAAGCCATGAAAAAGGCGCCCGAGGCCTTTCGCACCATCAGCGAAGTGGCCGACCTGCTGGACACGCCGGCGCATGTGCTGCGCTTCTGGGAGAGCAAGTTCTACCAGATCCGGCCGGTCAAGCGGGCGGGCGGGCGCCGGTACTACCGGCCCGATGATGTTGCGCTGATCAACGGAATCCGGGTTCTGCTGCAAGACAGGGGCATGACCATCCGTGGCGTGCAGCGCATCCTGCAGGAACAGGGCGTCAAGGCGGTCGCCGCGCTGGGGTTGCCGCTGCCCGTGGTCACCGGGGCCGAGGGCAAGGTGCTGGAT
>CALEZJ010000243.1 GCA_937927885.1 uncultured Paracoccaceae bacterium
CCGCGAGTTCCAGCTCGGCGGACCAGCCGAGATCGTAGAGCGCGAAGTCTGGGTCGCCGCCCGGGCCAGGGTCAGCGCGATAGCCGACGTCCTCGACGTGCGTCTTGCGCTCCCATGCCGGCTTCGAACCATCCTCTAACACCGTGCCATTGACTTTACAGACAATGTTCAGCGACCACGTGTCCGCGCCAGGGCTGCCATCATTGTAGACCCTTAGGTCGCGAAACTCGACGGTCACCCTGGTCGGCTCGACCCACGCTATTTCCTCGACGCTTCGGCGCGCACGGTGATGGACATTCGCGTTAACCTGTCCTCCTGCGTGCCCTCGACGCATATGGAAACCGCGGGCGCAAGCCTGTCGGCGGACGACCTGTTCCCCTTGGCGGACCATCCCCGCGTCATCGGGCTGGCCGAGTTCATGAACTATCCCGGTGTGATCCACCGCGACCCGGGCTGCATGGAAAAACTGCGCGCCTTCGAGGGGCGCCACATCGACGGCCACGCGCCGCTGCTCTCCGGGCGCGACCTGAACGCCTATGTCAGCGCGGGGATCCGCACCGAGCACGAGGCGACCAGCGCGCCCGAGGCGATCGAAAAGCTGCAAAAGGGCCTGCGGGTGTTGATCCGCGAGGGCTCGGTGTCGAAAGACCTCGAGGCGCTGGCCGAGGTGCTGACCCCCCTCACCGCGCCCTATCTGTGTCTGTGCACCGATGACCGCAACCCATTGGACATCGCCGAACACGGGCATCTCGATTACATGATCCGCCGCCTGATCGAAAAGGGCCGCGACCCGCTGGCGGTTTACCGCGCCGCGACGCTCAGCGCGGCCGAGGCCTTTGGCCTCAAGGATCGCGGCCAGATCGCGCCGGGCAAGCGGGCGGATATCGTGGTGCTGGAAGACCCCGCCACCTGCCGCGCGACCATGGTGTTCTGTGGCGGTGTCTTGGCCGGGGACACCGCCTTTGCCGCGCGCGACGTGGTAGAGCCGGTGGCGCGGCACTCGGTGCATGTCCCGCCGCTTTCGCCTGCCAGCTTTCGCTATGCCGGGAATGCCTCGGAAACCTCGGTGATCGGAATCTGGCCGGGCAAGATCCTGACCGAACACCTGAGGATCGACATTCCGGCGATCGACGGTGACAAGCGCCCGGACGCCGCGCGCGACCTGGCCCGCATCACGGTGATCGAACGGCACGGCAAGAATGGCAACATCGCCAATGGATTCGTGCGCGGCTTTGCCCTGAAATCCGGCGCCATCGCCTCGACCGTGTGCCACGACCACCACAACATCGCCGTTGTAGGCGTCGAGTATGCCGACATGGCACTGGCCGCGCAGCGGCTGGGACAGATCGAAGGCGGATTCGTGGTGGTTCAGGGCGGCAAGGTGCTGGCTGAACTGGCGCTGCCGGTCGCGGGACTCATGTCGCTCGAACCCTTCGAGACCGTGCGCGACGGTCTTGTCGCCCTGCGCGCCGCCGCACGATCTCTGGGGGTGGAACTCGAAGAACCCTTCCTCCAGCTCGCCTTTCTCGCCCTCCCGGTGATCCCGCACCTGAAGATCACCGACCACGGAATGGTCGACGTCGATCGCTTCGAGGTGATCGGGTAGGGGGCCTTGCCCGCTCTGCCGACTGATCGAGATTTCCGATCAATTTCCCCAGTCACACCGAATTGCCCTCGTCCCCGACGCGCGCGATACTGACCGCAATCAAAGGGGCAAGGCATGGTTGATACTGCGCGCGTGGTCATCATCGGGGGCGGGGCGGTCGGGGTCTCGGCGCTCTATCATCTGGCGCTGGCGGGCTGGACGGATTGCCTGCTTCTGGAAAGCAACGAACTGACCGCCGGGTCCACCTGGCATGCGGCCGGCAACGTGCCGACCTTTTCCTCGTCGTGGTCGATCATGAACATGCAGCGCTATTCGGCCAGCCTATACCGGGGTCTGGGCGAGGCGGTGAATTATCCGATGAACTACCATGTCACCGGCTCGGTCCGTCTGGGCCACAGCGACGAGCGCATGCGGGAATTCGCCAAGGTCGTCGGCATGGGGCGCTATCAGGGCATGGATCTGGACCTTCTCGGGCCTGACGAGATACGCGCCCGCTATCCGTTCCTGGAACTCCATGACCTCAAGGGCGCTCTCTATGACCCCTATGACGGCGACATCGACCCCGCGCAACTGACGCAGGCGCTGGCCGCTGGTGCTCGCCAGATGGGCGCGCGGATCGAGCGCTTTCGCCCGGTCACCGCCGCGCGGCGCGAGGGGGACGAGTGGGTACTGTCCACGCCAAAGGGCGAGGTGCGTTGCGAAACCGTTGTCAACGCCGCGGGGTACCGCGCCGCCGAGGTGGGGTCGCTGTTCGGTCGCCGGGTGCCGATGATGGTGATGAGCCACCAGTACCTGCTGTTCGACACCATTCCGGAACTGGAAACCTGGACCCGCGAAGTCGGCCACAAACTGCCGCTGCTGCGGGATGTCGACAGCTCCTATTACCTGCGGCAGGAAAAGATGGGCTTCAACCTCGGCCCCTATGAAAACCCCTGCCGCGCGCATTGGGCGACGTCCGACGACCCGATGCCAGCGGATTTCAGCTTTCAGCTTTTCCCTGATGATCTTGAGCGGCTGGAATGGCACATCGCCGACGCCATGGCGCGTGTGCCCCTTCTGGAAAAGGCCAACCTGCAAAAGGTCATCAACGGTCCGATCCCCTACACCCCCGACGGCAATCCGCTGATCGGCCCGATGCCCGGCGTTCCCAACGCCTTCGAGGCCTGTGTCTTTACCTTTGGCATCTGTCAGGCGGGCGGCGCGGGCAAGGTGCTGGCCGAATGGGTGACCGAGGGCGGCACCGAATGGGACATGTGGTCCTGCGACCCGCGCCGCTTTACCGGCTGGGAGGATCACGATTACCTCGTGCAGAAGGGCAAGGAAGTTTACGGGCACGAATACGCCATTCATTTCCCGATGGCCCGTTGGCCCGCCGCACCCGACCGCAAACTCTCGCCGCTGCACGACCGCGTCAAGGCGGCAGGCGGCCAGATGGCGCCCTATAACGGCTGGGAGCGCGCCGAATGGTATGCGCGGCCCGGCGATGACACCTCATGGGAGACCACGCAGACCTTCCGCCGCGCCGGTCCCTGGGAGGCGCGGATCAAGGCCGAATGCGAGGCCGTGCGCGACGGCTGCGGTATTCTCGACCTGCCCGGCTTCACCCGCCTGCGTGTGACGGGTCCCGGCGCGCGCGACCATGTGGCCAGCCTGATCGCGGGGCGCATGCCTGCGCCGGGGCGCATTGGTCTGGCCTATTTCCCTGACCACCGGGGCCGCATCCTGACCGAAATGACGGTGATCGCCGAAGGCCCCGAATCTGTCACCCTGATTACCGCCGCCGTCGCGCAACTCCACGACCGCGCGGTGATCGAACGCGGCCTGCCCGCAGGTTGCACCGTGCAGGATGTGACCGAGGCCGCGACCTGCCTCATCGTGACCGGCCCCACGTCGCGCGCGCTCCTTTCGCCGCTCACCGACGCCGACCTCTCGCTGCCCTGGCTCTCGGTCCAGTCCGCCACCGTTGCAGGCCGCTCCGCCACGCTTGTCCGGGTCTCCTTTGCCGGCGAGCTGGGGTGGGAGATCCACGCCGCGCCCGAAAACGCCCCAGCGATCTGGGACGGTCTGACCGCTGCCGGGGCCAGACCCTTTGGCATGAAGGCGTTGAATTCGCTCCGGATCGAGAAAGCCTACCGCGCCTGGAAGGGCGACCTCTCGACCGACTATTCCCTTCTGCAAGGCGGCCTTGGCCGGTTCATCGACTGGTCGCGCGACTTTCCCGGCAAGCAGGCGCTCGAAGCCGAGCGTCAGCAAGGCCCCACGAAACGCTTTTCCGTGCTGACTGTCGACGCCCCCGATTTCGACCCGCCCTACATGTCCAACGTCTGGGCCGGCGAGCGTATCGTTGGCGAGGTCACCTCGGCCGCCTTCGGTCATCGCATCGGGTCCTGCGTGGCGCTTGCCATGATCGCGTCTGACCATGCCGAACCCGGCACAATCCTGCAGATCGAGATCTTCGGCCAGCGCCACGCCGCCACCGTTACCGGCGAGGGCCCGCTCTGGGACCCCCGCAACGAAAGACTCCGCGCATGACCCGTTTCATCTGTCCTCAAATATCCACGGGGGTGTCCAGAGGGGGCGTGTGCGCCCCCTCTGGCGAGGGAGTGCGAGGGGCGAGCAGCCCCTCGCTTGCCCCCGTGACCCTGCTCGATGGCGGCATGGGCCAGGAACTCATCCGCCGGTCGGGCGATGACCCGACCCCCTTGTGGGCTACCCGCGTGATGATCGACCATCCCGGCATGGTGCAGGCGATCCACGCCGACTATTTCGCCGCCGGCGCGACCATCGCCACGACCAACACCTATGCGATCCACCACGACCGGCTGGTGAAATTCGCCATGAACCACCGGTTCCGGGACCTGCACGACGCCGCCCTGCGCGAGGCCGAAGCCGCCCGCGCCGCCCATGGCAAGGGCCGCATCGCGGGCTCTCTGGGGCCGCTCGTCGCCAGCTATCGCCCCGACACCCTGCCTCCGCACCCGGAAGCCGTCGCCAAATACGCCGAGGTCGCCGCGATCCTCGCCCCGCGCGTCGACTTCCTGATCGGCGAAACCGTGGCCTCTCTCGCCCACGCCCGCGCCCTGATTGACGGCGCACGGCAGGCTGCGCCCGGCAAGCCGCTCTGGCTCAGCGTGACGATCGAGGACCGCGAAGGCACCCTCCTTCGATCGGGAGAAAAGGTCGCCGATCTTGCCCCGCTGATGCCGCAGGTCGACGCCATCCTCGCCAATTGCTCGGCGCCCGAGGCGATGGATCAGGTGATGCCGGTGTTCGCCACCTTCGGCAAGCCTTACGGCGCCTATGCCAACGGGTTCCAGCGCATCACCTCGGATTTCCTGAAAGACAATGCCACGGTCGACGCGCTCAGTGCCCGCCCCGAACTGACGCCGGAACGCTACGCGGACTTCGCACTGGGTTGGGTGCGTGCGGGGGCCAGCATCGTCGGCGGCTGCTGCGAAACCGGCCCCGACCATATCGCCGAAACCGCCCGCCGCCTGCGTGCGGCGGGGCATGCCATCATCTGAGGCCCGCCATGCCCCTTCCC
>CALEZJ010000244.1 GCA_937927885.1 uncultured Paracoccaceae bacterium
CCTTCTGGGCCTGATCGAGGCGCATGCGGTCTTTGCCGTCTATCCGCTGCTGGTCGCGGCGCTGTCCGGGCCGATCCTGGGCGAAAAGGTCGGCTGGCGGCGCTGGACGGCCATTGGCATCGGCTTTGTGGGGGTGCTGGTGATCCTGCAACCGGGATCGGGCGTGTTCCGCGTCGAGGCGCTGCTGGCCTTGCTGGCGGCGTTCATGTTCGCGCTCTATGGCCTGATCACCCGCTATGTGGGGCGCCATGACACCAGCGCGGTCAGCTTTTTCTGGACCGGGGTCAGCGGCGCCATCATCACCACCGCCGTCGGCATCTGGTTCTGGGAGCCGATGACGCCCACGGACTGGGGCATCATGGCCCTGCTGTGCCTGACCTCGGCCAGCAGCCATTTCCTGTTGATTCGCGCCTATGAAGTGGCCGAGGCCAGCGCGATCCAGCCCTTTGCCTATCTGCAACTGGTGTTCGCCAGCGCCATCGGCATGCTGGTGTTCAACGAGGTCCTGCGCCCGAACGTGGTGCTGGGGGCGGGGATCGTGGTCTGCGCGGGGCTGTTCACCCTGTGGCGCGCGCGCGTGGCCGAGAAACGGCGTTAGCCGGTCGAGCACATCTGTTCGGCCAGGTCCCCGAAGGCGCGGTAGCGCGCCCAGAATTCGTTGTCCTCGCGCGAGCGCGACATGCGCACGGCCTGCGCCTCGTCGGGGTTGCGAAAGAACCGCGCGGCGCGGCGCTGTTCCGATCGGGTCAGGGTCCGATCCGCGACCGAGTCGATGCACCGGCAGACCTGACGGTTGGCGGCGGGCCGATCCGAGGCATTGCAGGCGGATTCGATGGGCCCCGCCACGGCAGCAGCCGGTGCCAGCAGGCCAATCGCCAGGGTGGCGGCGGTCAGGAAGTGTTTCATGGTGCCTCGATCCGATAGCGACGCTTTGCGCGCCGTCTTAACAACGTCGTGTAACTTGGTGGTATTCCTATCAAAATTCAGTCGATTCGACAACCGCTAGGGCTGGTATCGGCGGGTTTCCCCGCCGCAAGATGGGCATAGGCCATCCTTGCACGCGAATCGCCGGGCGACTAGGGTTTTCGCGGGGGGTCTGCATGGCGGATTGGGACTATATCATCGTCGGCGCGGGCAGTGCCGGGGCCTTGCTGGCCAACCGGCTGGCGGCGCGGCACCGTGTCTTGCTGCTCGAGGCCGGGGGCAGCGACAATTATCTCTGGGTGCATGTGCCGGTCGGCTACCTCTATTGCATCGACAATCCCCGCACCGACTGGCGCCTGCGCACCGCGCCCGAGGCGGGGCTGAACGGTCGCAGCCTGCTCTATCCGCGCGGCAAGGTGCTGGGGGGCTGTTCGTCGATCAACGGCATGCTTTACTTGCGCGGGCAGGCGGCCGATTACGACCAGTGGCGGCAGATGGGCTGCACCGGCTGGGGCTGGGACGATGTGCTGCCGCTGTTCAAGCGCCACGAGGATTACGCGGCGGGCGACCCCGGCGAGGCGCATGGGACCGGCGGCGAATGGCGGGTGGAAAACCAGCGGTTGCGCTGGCAGGTGCTGGATGACTGGGCCAGGGCGGCGCAGGAATGCGGCATCCGGGCCACGACGGATTTCAACACCGGAGACAATGAAGGTGTCGCCTATTTCAAGGTCAACCAGCGGTCCGGCTGGCGGTGGAACAGCGCCAAGGCATTCTTGCGCCGCGCGAACCGGGGCAATCTGGCGATCCATACCAACGCGCAGGCCACGGGGCTGGTGTTCGACGGCGCGCGCTGTGTCGGGGTGCGGTATCTGCGCGATGGCCAGCCGACCGAAGAACGCGCGCGGGCCGAGGTGATCCTGTCGGCGGGCTCGGTCGGCTCGACCCAACTGCTGCAACTTTCGGGGATCGGCCCCGCCGCGCGGCTGGCCGCCATGGGCATCACCCCGCGCCATGACTGCGACGCGGGCGAGAATTTGCAGGACCATCTGCAACTGCGGCTGGCCTTCAAGGTGACGGGGGCGAAGACCCTGAACACGATGGCCAACAGCCTGTTCGGCAAGGCCAGGATCGCGGCGGAATATGCTTTGACCCGCTCGGGCCCGATGTCGATGGCGCCCAGCCAGTTGGGCGCCTTTGCCCGGTCCGGCCCGGATGTCGAGCGGGCCGATCTGGAATACCATGTCCAGCCCCTGAGTCTGGAGGCCTTCGGCCAGCCACCGCATCCGTTTCCCGCGATCACGGCGAGTGTCTGCCATCTCAGGCCAGACAGCCGGGGGCACATCCGCATTTCCTCGCCCGATCCGATGGCCCCGCCGGTGATCGCGCCCAATTACCTCAGCGCCGAGACAGACAAGCGCATCGCCGCCGCCGCCATCCGCCTGACCCGGCGCATCATGGCCGCGCCCGCGCTGGCGCGGTATCGGCCCGACGAGTTCAAACCGGGGCCGCAGGCGCAAAGCGAGGCAGATCTGGTGCGCGCGGCGGGCGAGATCGGCACGACGATCTTTCACCCGGTCGGCACCTGCCGCATGGGCGTGGACAGCCGTGCCGTGGTGGGGCCGGATCTGCGGGTGAACGGGGTGCGGGGCCTCAGGGTGGTGGATGCCTCGGTGATGCCCACGATCACCTCGGGCAACACCAATGCGCCGACCTTGATGATCGCCGAAAAGGCAGCGGCGATGATTCTGGGGGATTAGACCCCCAGACACCAGCGCATGATCGCCTTTTGCGCGTGCAGGCGGTTCTCGGCCTCGTCCCAGATCACCGATTGCGGGCCGTCCATGACGGCCGAGGTCACCTCGTCCTCGCGGTGGGCCGGCAGGCAATGCATGAACAGCGCCTCGGCGCCCGCCGCCTGCATCAGCCGTTCGTTTACCTGATAGCCGCGCAACTGGTTGTGGCGCCGTTCCTTGGTCGACTGGCTGTCGTGCATCGAAACCCAGGTGTCCGTCACCACCAGATCGGCCCCGATCACCGCCTGTGCCGGGTCGCGCACGATGTCGACCTGGCGGCCCTTGGCGCGGGCGAAGGCGATGAATTCCGGGTCCGGGTCCAGAGGAGGCGGGCCGGTGAAGGTGAAATCGAACCCGAACTGCCCCGCCGCCTGCACCAGCGAGTTGCAGACGTTGTTGCCATCGCCCGACCAGACCACCTTCTTGCCCGCGATGGGGCCGCGGTGTTCCTCGAAGGTCAGCACATCGGCCATGATCTGGCAGGGATGGGTGCGGTTGGTCAGGCCGTTGATCACCGGCACATCGGCGTATTCGGCCATCTCCTGGATGACCGATTCCTCGTAGGTGCGCAGCATGATCATGTCGACATAGCGCGACAGCACGCGGGCGGTGTCGGCGATGGTTTCACCGTGGCCCAGTTGCAGGTCGCTGCCCGACAGGATCATCGTCTGGCCACCCATCTGGCGCACGCCGACGTCGAAACTGACGCGGGTGCGGGTGGAAGGCTTTTCAAAGATCAGCGCGACCATGCGGCCCTTCAGGGGTTGGTCGTCGTCGGGCTCGGCCTTGAAGCGGCCGTTGCGGGCGGCCTTCATCGCGGCGGCGGAATCGATCATCAGCCGCAGGTCGGCGGCGTCGGTGGTGTGGATATCGAGGAAATGGTTCATGGCACGGCTTTCGGA
>CALEZJ010000245.1 GCA_937927885.1 uncultured Paracoccaceae bacterium
GCGATTTCCTTGCCGCGTGTCTGGCACAACTCGCGCATCTGCGCCCAGGTCTGATGGGGGTGGAAAAGGGCCGCGCGATCACCCAGTTTGACCAATATGCGCATCTGGAGGAACTGCGACTACTGGCCGACGCCAGCCGCGAGCTGAAGACGCATCTGGGCACCGATTACCTTATCAAACCGGACATCGTGGTCCTTCGCGCGCCTCTGACGGACGAGCAGATCAACCGTCACGCGGATCTGGTCGACGCGTCGGTGGCGGGTCTCAGCGCCCTGCGCTTCGCACAGAACACCCGCCCGACGCTGCACGCCTCGATCAGTTGCAAACTGACGATCCGCTCGGACCGGGTGCAGAACACGCGGTCCGAGGCCCTGAATCTGATCCGCAACCGCAAGGGACGTCTGCCGCATATCGCCGCCGTCACCGCCGAGCCGACCCCGTCACGCATCGCCGCGATTGCGCTGGGGACGGGGGATATCGACTGCGTCTATCATTTTGCTCTGCCCGAATTGCGCGCCGTGCTGGCCGAGCAGGGGCGTGATTCGGCGGATCTGGTCGAAACGATGATCGACGGCCAGCGCCTGCGCGACATCGCCGATCTGCCGCTGGATCTGGTGGTCTGATCCCGGTTCAGAACACCCTGTGCGCGCCGCGGTCATCGCCCACATCGCCGCGCAGCAGGGCTGCGTAATGGTCTTCCAGCCGATCTGATCCGAATTCCGGTGTGGCGTCGGCGTCATAGCGTGCACCGTCCCAGACCAGCATGGATTCGGTCGCGTAATAGCGCCCGATCCGTGCCAGTTCGGCCTTTGCCGCCAATGTCGGCACGAACCGACCCAGCAGCGCCAGCCCCCCGACGATGGCGTCCATCACTGCCAGCGGAACCCGCTTCACCCGCACCGGCGCGCCGGTCAGCCGCTCCAGCATCGCCACCTGATCCAGCGGCGTGATCGCTGGTCCCGGCCCGCCCACTGGCAGCACCTGCCTCACCGTGGCAGGATCGTTCAGGCAAAGGGCCAGAAACCGCCCCAGATCGGCATCGGAAATCGGCTTGCAGGCAGTCAACCGCCCATCGCCAAAAACAAGAAACGGCTTGCCCGCCCGTACCCGATCGGCCTGCCCCGAGAGCGACTTGAAATACGCCGTCGGGCGCACGATGGTCCATCCGATCGGGGCGGCTTGCAACGCGGCCTCGAATTCCAGCTTGGCCTGTTGAAACGCCAGCCGGGGTTTTTGCACGCAGATTGCCGAGAGCAGGACAAACCGTCCTACCCCCGCGTCCATCGCGGCCTGCAGGACCAACCGGTGGGCGTCACGGTCGATGGCGCGGGCGTCCTCGGGCGCCCCGGTCCGACTGGCCAGGCACGAAACCACGGCGGCACACCCCTCGACGGCGTGGACGACCACTGCGGGATCGCTGGCCGAACCCTCGACAATCCGGCAGTTGGCGGGCCGCGGCGCGCCGGGCCGAACCAGTGCCACCACGTCAAACCCTTCCGCCCGCAGCGCAGCGGCGGTGGCGCGTCCGATTGTGCCGGTGCCGCCCAAAAGCAGCACCGGGCCGGAAACGAGGGGGCGAGGTCCTGTCATGTCACCACCCTAGCAGGGCCGCAGGGTGCCGTCATGGCGCAAAGCAAAACGCCCGCCGTTGGGGCGGGCGTTCCACAGGGTCGGGCGAGCCCCTCAGCGACGGATGCCGAGGCGGCCGATCAGGGCCTGATAGCGGGCAACGTCCTTGCCCTTCAGGTAGTCCAGCAGCTTGCGGCGCTGGGCGACCAGCATCAGAAGGCCACGACGGCTGTGGTTGTCCTTCTTGTGGGTCTTGAAGTGCTCGGTCAGCGTGTTGATGCGCGAGGTCAGGATGGCGACCTGAACCTCGGGCGAGCCGGTGTCGCCCGCTTTGGTGGCGAATTCGGAAATCAGACGCTGCTTTTCTTCGACAGTGATCGACATCGGGGTCTCCTGTTCAAGGGGTGATGGCGCAGGCCGGGATGTCGTCCAGCGCAGGCCCATGGAGGCGCCCTGCCACGACGGGCAGGACGCGCCGCGTATAAAGGAACTCGCGCGTCAGGGCAACTGCCGCCTTTATTAACCAATTTGGCAAATAAACCAGCGTTTTGGGGGTTTGGTCGCTGTTTGTTCACCCTTGTGCCGTGTCATCATCGCATGGGACGGAGAGTTCGGTCCCGGACGACAGGTGGTGGATCATGTGGTTGCTCCTAGGCCTTCTTGGCGCATTGGCGGTTTCGGGTATCGGCAGTCTCATGTGGCTGGACAATGGCCCATCCTCTCCGGATGACCCGGGCGAGGGAGATGTACCCGACTACCCCATGCAGCCCGAGGGTGATTTGCTTGACCTTCGCGCAGGCGAAGAGCCCGGCGAAGATCCGGCGCCACCTCAACCTGATGATATTGCAACAGATCCTCCGAATGAAGGCGAGTTTGTCAGTACCGATATCGGCCCCGAACCCCATCTGGACCTCTGGCGCAGGCTTGACGATTTCGGCGGGGCAACGGCGGGTGGCCCGGGGCACGACACCCTGACCGGCGGGGCAGGCCAGGACTGGATCGAGGGCGAGGAAGGCAACGACCATCTCCTTGGCGGCGATGGCAATGACACGCTGATCGGCGGCGAAGGCGACGACAGACTCGAAGGGGGTGCCGGGGGTGATTCGCT
>CALEZJ010000246.1 GCA_937927885.1 uncultured Paracoccaceae bacterium
GTGGAAACCCTGTCGGGCGGCCAGCGGCAGGCGGTGGCGGCGGCGCGGGCGGCGGCGTTCGGGTCCAAGGTGGTGATCCTTGATGAACCCACCGCCGCGCTGGGCGTCAAGGAAAGCCGCAAGGTGCTGGAACTGATCCAGGACGTGCGCGCGCGCGGGGTGCCGATCATCCTGATTTCGCACAACATGCCCCATGTGTTCGAGGTCGCCGACCGCATCCATGTCCACCGGCTGGGGCGGCGGCTGTGCGTCATCAACCCGCGCGAGCACACGATGTCGGATGCCGTCGCCTACATGACCGGGGCAAAGCTTCCGGCCGAAGCGGCATGAGGGCGCGATGATCCTCTGTTGTGGCGAGGCGCTGATCGACATGCTGCCCCAGGGCGCGGGCTTTGTGCCCCATCCCGGCGGCGCGGTGTTCAACACCGCCATCGGGCTGGGGGCTCGGACCGGGTTCTGTGCCGGGCTCAGCGCGGATTTCTTTGGCGATATGCTGCGCGCCTCGCTGGCCGAGGCGCGGGTTGATGCCTCGCCCTGCGTGACCGCCCCGCGCCCCTGCACGCTGGCCTTCGTGCGGCTGGTCGACGGGCAGGCGAGCTATGCCTTTTATGACGAGGGCACGGCCGGCCGGATGCTGACCGAGGCCGATCTGCCCCCGGTTCAGGCCCAGGCGCTGTTCTTTGGCGGCATCTCGCTGGTGGTCGAACCCTGCGCGCTGGCCTACGAGGCGCTCTTGCAGCGCGAGGCGGGGCGGCGGGTGGTGATGATCGACCCCAATATCCGCCCGGGGTTTGTCACGGATGAACCGGCCTACCGCGCGCGCATCGGGCGGATGCTGGCGCGCGCCGACATCGTGAAGCTGTCGCGCGAGGATCTGGACTGGCTGGCGCCGGGGCAGGGCGAAGGCTTTGTTGCCGGGCTTCTGGCGGGGGGAACGGCGCTGGTGCTGCTGACCGATGGCCAGAAGGGGGCGAGCGCGATCACCCCCCGCCACCGCATCGCCGAGCCCGCGCGCAAGGTGACGGTCGTCGATACGGTGGGCGCGGGGGACACGTTCAACGCGGGCGTGCTGGCCAGCCTGCAAAAGGCCGGGCTTTTGACGCGCGCCGCGCTGGGAAACCTCACGCCCGAGGCCCTGCGCGCCGCCCTGTCGCTGGGCACGGCCGCCGCCGCCGTCACCGTCAGCCGCGCAGGCGCCAATCCGCCCTGGCCCAGCGAACTGACCTGACCCATCATTCTGCCCCAAATACGCCTCTTGGGGTGAATTGGCGCAGCCAAGAGGGGGGCGCGAGCGCCCCCCTTTCTTCGCCTCAGCTTTCGCTCAGCGCCACCTTCATGTCCTTGACGACATAGATCACCTCGCCGTCGGCCTCGACGATGCCATCGGCAACCCCCATGGTCAGCCGCCGGGTCTGGATCGCCTTGGTGAAATCCACCTTGTAGGTCAGCATCTTGCGGTCCGGGCGCACCATGCCGGTCAGTTTCACCTCGCCCACGCCCAGCGCATAGCCGCGCCCCTGCCAGCCGCGCCAGCCCAGGTTGAACCCGGTCAGTTGCCACAGCCCGTCCAGCCCCAGACAGCCCGGCATGATCGGATTGCCCGGAAAATGGCACCCAAAGAACCACAGGTCCGGGGTGATGTCGAATTCGGCCACCACATGGCCCTTGCCGTGCAGCCCGCCATCGCCGGAAATCGACGTGATGCGGTCCATCATCAGCATGGGCGGCGCGGGCAGTTGCGCATTGCCGGGGCCGAAAAGCTCGCCGCGCGCGCAGGCCAGCAGGGCGTCCTTGTCGAAGCGTGTCGGGAATTGCGCCATGATGTCCTCCGCCGGCGGTGCTTTGGCTTCCCTTAACACCGTGCTTTTGGCCCTGACAAGAACATCCCCGTGAAACACCGTCGCTTGCCCTGTGAAGGGATTGATCCCCGGCGGCAAAGCGCCTTATATTGCAGGCATGACCCCCGATCTTGCCCCTCCGACCGAAACCACCCGCCAGCGCGCCGCCGACTGGCTGACCCGGGCCGGTCTGCGCCCGACCCGCCAGCGCCTGTCGCTGGCCACCCTTCTGGTCGGCGACGGTCAGGACCGGCATGTCACGGCCGAAGGGCTTTACGCCGCCGCCCTTGGCGAAGGGCAGCAGGTCTCGCTGGCCACGGTCTACAACACCCTGCGCGCCTTCTGCGAGGCCGGGATCCTGAACGAGATCACCGTCGACGCCTCGCGCAGCTATTTCGACACCCGCATCGACGATCACCCGCATTTCTTCTGGGAAGACACCCAGAGCCTGAGCGACGCGCCCTCGGACCAGTTGCAGATCCTGCGCCTGCCCACCCCGCCCGAGGGCAGCCACATCGCCCGCGTCGACGTGGTCATCCGCCTGCGCCGCTCGGCCTGAGCGCGGGCGCCATGCTGTCCTACCAGCACGCCTATCACGCGGGCAATCTGGCCGATGTGCACAAACATGCGCTGCTGGCCTGGATGCTGGCCTATCTGACCGCCAAGGACAAACCGCTGACCTATCTGGAAAGCCACGCGGGGCGGGGGCTTTATGACCTCTCGTCACCCGAGGCGCTGAAAACCGGCGAGGCGGCGGCAGGGATCGCGCGGCTTGAATCCGGCTTTCCCCCCGATCACCCCTATCGGCGCGTGCTGGCCATGGTGCGCGCGCGGCATGGGGCCAGCGCCTATCCGGGTTCGCCCCTGATCGCGGTGAACCTTTTGCGCCCCGACGACCGCATCCATCTGGCCGAACGCCACCCGCAGGAACAGGCCGCGCTGGCCGAGGCGATGCTGGACTGGCCCGCCCGGGTGCATCCCGTGGACGGCTTTGCCAAGATGCTGGAACTGACCCCGCCCAATCCGCGCCGGGGCCTGATGCTGATCGATCCCAGCTATGAAACAGCCGCCGATTACGACGGCATGGCGCGCTTTGTCGGGCAGGTGGCGCGCAAGTGGAATGTCGGGATCATCGCGCTGTGGTACCCGATCCTGGCCGATGCGCGCCACGCGCCGATGCTGGCCACGCTGGAGGCCGCGCATCCGGGCGCCTTGCGCCACGAACTGCGGTTTCCCCCCGCGAGGGCCGGCCACCGGATGACGGGCTCGGGGATGTTCGTCCTCAACCCGCCCTGGGGGCTGGCGGACGAGGGCGCGCGCCTGGCCGCCCTCTTTGCCGCCCTCCCGGCTCAGGCGGCCAGCTGATCCCAGACCTCCAGCGCGCGGCCTGCGTTCATCACCACCGGCCCGCCGCCCATCTGGATCGCCATGGCCAGCACCTCGGCGAATTCCTCGCGCGAGGCGCCCAGTTTCATCAGCACGTCGACATGGAAGGCCACGCAATCGTCGCAGCCCTGCACCACGGCGATGCCGACGGCCACATATTCCTTTTCCTTGGTCGACAGCGCGCCGGGCTCCTTGACCGCCGCGGACAACTGCCCGAACCCCTTCATCGGCGCGTTCACCGCCTTGATCAGCGCGCGCGAGCGGTCCTTGATGGCGGCGAGTTCGGCTTTGGCATCCATGACATTCTCCTTTTTGAATATTACTGACGGGATGCCACAGGGGCGGCCCACCGGCCTTGATCGAAATCAAGCGGACAGAGGTTCCGTCCCTGGCCCATGCATCGAACCAGCCCGCCCAGTGCAACGGCACTTCCCGTCGCGCCTGACCGCGTTCGGGCGGAACAGGAAACGCAGCCCCGGGGGCTCTTGATACACCTTCTCGGCCGTGGCCGTCGCCTCGGTCATGGCCCACGGGTGTCCCCGGATGCCGAGTGCCCCAAAGGCACTCGGCCAGCGCCCGCCCCGCCGATGGCGGGCGCTTGCCTCTGTCGGGCTTGGGGGACAGGGTCCAGCGGCAACCCGGTCTCTACGGGCGGGGAAACGCGCTGCGTTTCCTGTTCCGCCTGAAGAACTCGCGCGTTCGGGCGGTCCTGCAACCTTTTCCCGCCCAAGGGTGGGCAAAGGTTCTTTTCAGCACCCTGTTGCGGCACGCGGCCCCGGCGTGAACCGGCGTCGCGTGGTCCAGTCTGCGCGTTCAATGCCACGGGTCCCGGGCCACCGACGAGGGGTTGGCGCGGGAAGGGAAAGGTCAGAGGCGACGCCCCTGCACATTGCGAAACCGCGCGGGCGACAGCGCCGCGATCACCGAACCCGGCTGCCCTGACGGGGCACCCCCCGCCGCCTCCAGCAACACCGACGCCGCCCCCGGGGCCGACAGGAAACCCTGCCCGCCTTGCCCCGCGCACCACAGGAACCCGGGCGCGGACGGATCGGGCCCCAGCACCAGCGCGCGGTCGGGCGAGAAACTGCGCAACCCGGCCCAACTGGCCTCCAGCCGGGTCACCGGCTCGGTGACCATCGCCTCATAGCGCGCCAGCCCCTCGGCCAGCACCATGTCATCGGGCCAGGCGTCATGCGGGTCCGTCGGGTCCTCGTCGGCGGGGGAAACCAGCAGCTTGCCCGCTTGCGGCTTTGCATACCAGGTCTCGCCCGCGCCGATCAGCATCGGCCAGTGGCGGATGTCATGGTCTGCGGGCGCCGGGATCTGCGCCATCGACCGGCGCAAGGGCGTGATACCGACCGGCGCCACCCCGGCCATGCGCGCGATTCCGTCCGCCCAGGCCCCCGCCGCGTTGACGATCCGGCGCGCGGACAGGGTTTCGCCCCCCGCCACCACCCGCCAGCCTTCGCCGTCGCGGGCAATCGCGCTGACCGGGGCGCGGGTGCGGATCTCGCCCCCCGCCGCGCGCAGGGCGCGGGCGTAATGCTGCATCATAGCATCGGTGTCGATATCCTGCGCGGACTCGGTCAGGGCGGCCATCGTCACCGCCTCGGGGTGCAGGATCGGCACCATCGCGCGCGCCTCGGCCAGCGCCAGCGGGCGCATGCGCAGATCCTCGCAATCCCGGGCAAAGGTGGCCTCGTCCTCCGGGCCGCCCAGCAGCATCAGCCCGCGCGGGGACAAGACCCCCATCGCCCGCAGCGCGGCTTCGCTGGCACGGGCGACGGCGACGGTTGCCGGGGCGCCGTAATCCGCCTCGTAAAGCGCGGCCGAGCGGCCCGAGGTGTGATGCCCCAGCACCGCCTCGCCCTCGACCAAGAGGACGCGGCCCAGCGATGCCAGCGCCGCCCCCGCCGAAAGCCCCGCGATGCCGCCGCCGATGACCAGATAATCCCACATGCCGCGCCCCCTGTCCGGTCCCGAGCGATGCCAGAGCCTGCCGCCGCTTGCAACCCCGCCCCCTGATGGGGCAGGGTCGGGCGCAGGAGCACCCCATGACCCAGATCCTCTCTCTTGCCGCCCTCGTGGCCGCGCTGACCTTCTGGATCCGCCATGCCGGGCACGAGGCGGCGTCCTGGCCCGCCACGCTGGTCAAGACCGCCAGCACCGCCGCGCTGGCGCTGGGCGGCCTTGCGGCGGGGGCGCCTTTGTGGGTGGTGCTGGGTCTGGCGCTGGGCTCTGTCGGGGATTTCGCGCTGGCCCGCCGGGGCAAGGCGGCGTTTCTGGTCGGGATGGCGGCCTTCGCCGCCGGGCATCTGGCCTATGCCGCCGGGTTTGCCACAGGCGCGCAAGGGGGCATCGGCCCGGCGGCGCTGATCCTCTGGCCCCTGGTCGTGGTGCTGGTGGCGGTCGCCTGGCTGTGGCTGGCCCCGCGCGCGGGCTGCCTGTGCTGGCCGGTGCGGCTCTATGGAGCGGTGATCGGCGCCATGGTGGCGGCCTCGGCGCTGACCGGGCAGAGTCTGTTTGTCACCGGCGCGCTGGTGTTCATGGCCTCGGACCTGATCCTGGGGCTCAGGATGTTCGTGCTGACGGCGCCGTCGGCGCAGCTTTTCGCGTCGCGGCTTCTGTGGCCGCTTTACTGGGGCGGGCAGGCGCTGATTCTGGCGGGCACTCTGGCCTGAACGAGGCCGCATCCAGCACCGCCTGCAACCGCGCCGGGGGCGCCTGCGGGTCCAGCGCCGCCAAAGGGGCAAGCCGCGCCGTCAGGTCGGCCATCAGCGCCGCCGCATCCAGCCCTGGCGCCAGCCGCCAGCCCGCGCGATGCACCGGACCGGGCCAGTCCGGCAGGGCTGCGGCGCGCTGGCCCAGCGTGATCACCACGTCCATCGGCGGCGCCTCGGGGCCTTGCCACAGGCTCAGGGGCTTTGGCCACAGATCGCCGGTGTCGATCCCCAGCGCCGCGAGTTCGGGCAACAGTGCCGCGTCGCCCGCAGGCGACAGGCCGGCGGAAAACACCTCGAACCGCTCGCCCGCCATCTGGCGCAGCAGCGCCTCGGCCAGCAGGCTGGGCCCCGCGTTGCCCTGTCCCACGAACAACAGATTGCGCACCCGCCGCGCTGTGCCCCAGCCCTCGGGCCAGCCGCGCCCGCCGGTGATCGGCCCCAGCCAGGCGGCGCTCAGCGCCTGCGCCGCCTCGAGGGCGGCCGCGTAAAGCAGCGAGGTGCCGCGACGCTCCTGCGTGACCAGCCCGGCCTCCATCAACTGCGCCAGATAGCCCGACAGGGTCGAGGGCCGCAGGTCCAGCGCCTCGCCGATCTCGCCCGCCGACAACCGCCCGGGCACCGCCCGCATCAGCAGCCGCAGCACGGCCAGCCGGTGCGGATGGGCCAGCGCGGCAAAGGCGGGGACGGGATCCGGTTCCATGTCCGGCAAAATACTGCACTGCAGCATGAACCGCAACCGGGCTTGCCGGGGGCGGGCAGCGTGCTACCCTTTGTCGCAAGCAGGAGGACCCCCATGACCCGTATCGCAACCCGCCAGATCGGCGATGCCAGTGTCACCGTGCTGACCGATGGCGCCACCACCTTTGGCCCCGAGCTGTTCCCCGGCACCGATCCGACCACGCTCGCCACCCTTGTCGCCACCCAGAACCGCCCGGCGATCGAGACCAATTTCAATGCCGTGCTGATCCGCAATGCCGGGCGGGTGATCCTGTGCGACGCCGGGCCGCGCGACCTGTTCGGCCCGACCTGCGGGTTCCTGCCGCAGGCCATGGCCGAGGCCGGGGTCGGCGCCGATCAGATCGACACGCTCTTTGCCACCCACATGCACCCCGACCACATCGCCGGGATGATCCACGCCGACGGCACCCCCGCCTTCGCACGGGCCGAACTGGTGCTGTCCGCGGCCGAGCACGCCTTCTGGAGCGAGTCCGCCCGGACCGACGCGCTGCCCGAACCGGTCCGGGGCTGGGCCGTGCTGGCGCGGGCGGTGCTGGCCGCCTATGGCGACCGCGTGCGGCTGATCGAGGGGCAGGCGCAGATCGCCCCGGGCCTGACCGCCATGCCGCTGGCGGGGCACACGCCGGGGCATGGCGGCTGGCGGCTGGACAGCGGCGGCGCGCAACTGATCCACGGTGCCGACATCATCCACGCCCCCGCCGTGCAGGCCGCCGATCCGCGTATCGCGATTGCCTTCGACATGGACATCGACACCGCCCGCGCCACGCGCCTGCGGCTGCTCGATGAACTGGCCAGCGACGGCGCGCTGTTCACCGGGGGGCATTACCTGCACCCGGCTTTCCACCACGCGGTGCGGGCGGGGTCGGGCTACCGGCTGGAACAGGGCTGAAACCGGTCCGGGTCAGTTGCCCGGCACCAGCTTGCCCGGGTTCATGATCCCCTCGGGGTCCAGCGCGGCCTTGATGCGGCCCATCACGTCCCAGCCCTCGGCATGCTCGGCGCGCATGTATTTCGTCTTGCCCATGCCGATGCCATGCTCGCCCGACACCGTGCCGCCCAGCCTCAGGGCGCGTTCGGCCATGTTGCCCGCCAGGGTCTGCGCCAGCGCCAGTTCCTGCGCATCCCCCGCGCGCGGCAGCAGGAGGGCGTGGAAATTCCCGTCGCCGGCATGCCCCACGATGGGCCCGGGAATGCCCGAGCCGGCGATTTCGGCCGCGGTTTCCTCGACCGCCTCGGCCAGCCGCGAGATCGGCACGCAGATGTCGGTGGTGATCGGGCGCGCCCCGGGATAGATCTGCAACCAGGCGCGATAGGTGTTGTGGCGCATCGCCCACAGCGCCTTGCGGTCCTCGGGCTGTTCCGCCCAGCGAAAGCCCTGCGCGCCGAAATCGGCAGCGATTTCCGAGAACCGTTCGATCTGCTCGGCGACGCCCCGCTCCGATCCGTGGAACTCCAGCATCAGATGCGGCGCGTCCGGCCAGCCCGCGCCCGAGATGCGGTTGAACCCCGCCGCCGCCACCGCATCGACGAATTCGATCCGCGCCATCGGGATGCCCGACTGGATCGTGGCGATCACCGCATCCAC
>CALEZJ010000247.1 GCA_937927885.1 uncultured Paracoccaceae bacterium
GCCTGGATGGGCGCGGGCTGGGACGCGGTGGTCTGGCGTGTCGGCTGGGCGGGGATCGCCATGGGCGCGGGCGGCGGCAAGGCGATCATCGGTGACGCGACGGGCGTGGGCGCGGCACTTGTCGCGGGGATCGGCGGAAGCGGGCGCATCGGCACGGCGTCAAGCGTACTGGGCGCGCTGGCGGGCATCGAGGCCGGTGGCAGGATCGGCGCGGCGGCCTGTGGCGGCACCGAATAGGGCGCACCACGCACGCCCTGAGGCGCCTCGCGGCCCGCGAGATACCGTTGATAGTCGCCAAAGCCGACGCCGGTGGTCATCGCTGCGTAGGTGTCAGGCCCGGCCGAACAGGCCGTCAGCCCCAGCAGGGCCAAGGGCCCCGCCACTGCCAGAATTCGCATGTCTGCCTCTGCTCGTTTTTATCTTTTCGAGCAGATTACCACCATTTTCGGGGTTTGGAAACAAATCCGGCAGCGGTTTCCAGAACTTGCGCGATGTTCAGCAGATCCGCCTCGCCCCACGGCTGGCCGATCAGTTGCAGCCCCAGCGGCAGCCCCTGCGCATCCAGTCCCGTGGGCAGCGCGACACCGGGCAGCCCGGCCAGGTTCACGGTGACGGTGAACACGTCGTTGAGATACATCGCGACCGGGTCCGCATCGGCCATTTCGCCAAGGCCAAAGGCTGCCGAGGGGGTGGCCGGGGTCAGGATGGCATCGACGCCCGACGCAAAGGCGAGATCGAAGTCGCGCTTGATCAGGGCGCGCACGCGGCGGGCGCGGTTGTAATAGGCATCATAGAACCCCGCCGACAGCACATAGGTGCCGACCATGACGCGGCGCTGCACCTCGGGGCCGAACCCTTCGGCGCGGGTCTTTTCGTACATCTCGGTGATGCCGTCGCCCGCAGCCAGCGTCGCGCGGTGGCCATAGCGCACGCCGTCATAGCGGGCGAGGTTCGATGACGCCTCGGCGGGCGCGATGACATAATAGGCGGGCAGGGCGTATTTCGTATGCGGCAGCGAGATGTCGACGATCTTCGCGCCTGCGTCCTTCAGCATCGCGGTGCCGTCGGCCCAGAGTTTCTCGATCTCGGCGGGCATGCCGTCCATGCGGTATTCGCGCGGGATGCCAATGGTCTTGCCGCGAATGTCGCCGGTCAGGGCGGCCTCGAAATCGGGCACGGGGATGTCAGCGCTGGTGGAATCCTTGGGGTCATGCCCGGCCATCGCGCCCAGCATGATCGCCGTGTCGCGCACATTGCGGGTCATCGGCCCGGCCTGATCCAGCGACGAGGCAAAGGCGACAATCCCCCAGCGCGAGCAGCGGCCATAGGTGGGCTTGATCCCCACGGTTCCGGTAAAGGCGGCGGGCTGGCGGATCGAGCCGCCGGTGTCGGTGCCGGTGGCGCCAAGGCAGAGGTCAGCGGCGACGGCGGCCGCCGAGCCGCCCGAGGAACCACCGGGGGTCAGCTGTCGGTCGTCGATCTTCCAGGGGTTCACGGCATTGCCATAGCACGAGGTCTCGTTCGACGAGCCCATGGCGAATTCGTCCATGTTGAGCTTGCCCAGCATCACCGCGCCCGCATCGCGCAGCTTGCCGGAGACGGTCGATTCATACTGCGGCTTGAAGCCCTTGAGGATGTTCGAGGCTGCCTGCGAGGCCACGCCTTCGGTGCAGAACAGGTCCTTGATGCCCACCGGAATGCCGCACATCGCTGGCACCTCGCCACTGGCCAGCCGTTGATCGGCGGCATGGGCGCGTTCCAGCGCGATCTCGGGGGTCTTGTGGACAAAGGCGTTCAGCGCGCCGGCCTTGTCGATGGCAGCAAGGCAGGCCTCGGTGATCTGGACCGAGGTCACCTCGCGCTTGCGCAGCAGGTCGCGGGCCTCGGCGATGGTCAGGGAATTCAGGCTCATTCGACCACCTTCGGCACGGCAAAGAAGCCCTCGCGCGCGTCGGGGGCATTGGCAAGGATCCTGGACTGGATGTTGCCATCGGTCACTCCATCGGCGCGGCGCTTCAGCCGCATCGGAGTGACCGAGGTCATCGGTTCCACGCCGCTCACATCGACCTCGTTCAGTTGTTCCATGAACGACAGGATACCCGAAAGCTGGTCGGCCAGTTTGGGCAGGTTTTCCTCGGGTACGCGGATGCGGGCGAGTTTCGCCACCCGGCGCGCGGTCTCGATGTCGATCTGGGACATGGCTCTCTCTCTCGGGCCCAAGGGCGGGGTCGTGACGGGGTTTAGCCCCCGAAAGCGGTGGGAGCAAGAGGAAGGCGGGCTTGCGGGCGCCGCCGCGCAGGCCTAGCGTTGGGCAACCCCTTGCCCCGGAGGTGCCCATGCGCCGCCTGCTTTCGCTGCTGTTGTTCGTGCTGCCCGTTCTGGGTGCGGCGCTGGTCACCCGGCAACTGATTGCCGAGGCGCCACCGCCCGCCCGTGTGACGGCGGCCCATGCGGGGCTGGCGGTGCGCGTGGTGACCCTGGTCGAGGCGCCGCTGGTGCCGGTGGCGCAGGGCTGGGGCAATGTGCGCGCGGCGCAGGTCTGGACCGCGGTGTCCGAGGTGCGCGGCGCCGTGGTCTGGCGCGACCCCGATCTGGCGGCCGGGCGGCTGGTGCGGGCGGGTACGCCGATCCTGCGCATCGACCCCGCGGATTACCTGCTGGCCATCGCGCAGGCCGAGGCCGACCTCGCCAGCCTTGCCGCCGAAGCCGAGCAGATCGCGGCCGAGGCAGCGAACACGACCCGTGTGCTCGACCTCGAGGCAGCGCGCCTTGCGCTGACCGAGGCGGATGTGCGGCGCATCCGCGAACTGGCGGCGCAGGGCAGCGCGGCCCCCGCGCGTGTCGACGAGGCCGAGCGGGGGGCCTTGGGCGCGCGGCGGGTGGTGGTCGAGTTGCAGAACGCGCTGGAGTTGATCGCCCCGCGTCAGGCCCGCAATGCGGCGCAGGTTGCGCGCACCGAGGCGCAACTGGCGCGGGCGCGGCGGGATCTGGCACATACCGAAATCGTCGCGCCCTTCGATCTGCGCATCACCCAGGCGCCAGTCGAGCAATTTCAGGCCGTTGCCGTGGGTCAGGTGCTGGCCTCGGGCGAGGGGGTGGCGCAGGTCGAGGTGCTGGTGCAACTGCCCCTGGCCGCGTTCCGGCGCCTGTTGACCGGGTTTCAGATGGAGGCCGATGTCTTTGCCCAGATGGAGGCCGATCCCGCGCGGGGCATTTCGGTCACGCTGGAGCCTCTGGGCAATCCGGGCCAGATCTGGCAGGGCCGCGCCGACCGGGTCGAGCCCGCACTGGAGCCGCGCGCGCGCAGCGTTCAGGTGGTGGTGGTCGTCGACGATCCGATCACGGGTGCCCGCCCGCCCGAGCGCGTGCCGCTGATCGGCAACCTGCAGGTGCAGGTCACCTTTGAAGGACCAGAGCAGCCGGGGCTGATCGCCATTCCGGCCTCGGCGCTGCACGGCGGGCTGGTCTATCTGGTCGACGACGAGTCGCGGCTGGAACTGCGCCCGGTCGAAATCGCCTTTCGGCAGGGCGACCTGGCGGTGATTGCTTCGGGTCTGGCGGCGGGCGAGCGGCTGGTGCTGGACGACATTGCCCCGGCGATACCCGGCCAGCCCCTGCGCGCGGTGGCGCCATGATCCGCTGGTTTGCCGGGCATCCGACGGCGGCGAACCTGCTTCTGATCCTGTTTCTGGCCACTGGCGTTCTGGCCATCCCCGCGCTGGTGCGCGAAACCTTTCCGGATTTTCGTGACACCGAGGTGGAAATCCTGATCCCCTACCGCGGCGCCAGTGCGGCCGAGGTGGATGGCGCGATCTGCGGGCCGCTGTGGGAAGCGGTGCAGGGGGTCGAGGATCTGGACACGCTGACCTGCACGGCGCAGGACAACCGCGCGCGCGCGGTGGCGGTGATGGCTTCGGGAGGCGATCCGATCCGCTTTCAGACCGCGCTGCGCACCGAAGTGGGGGCCGTCGACAGCTTTCCAGACCGCGCCGACCCGGCACAGCTGCGCGAATTGCACCGGACCGATGTGGTGGCCTCGGTCGCGGTCTGGGGGCCGATGCCGCTGCATGACCTCGATCTTTACGCGACCGGCCTGGCCGAACGGCTGGCCGCCTTGCCGGAAATCGCGCGGGTCAACCGGTCCGGGCTGGGGGCGCGGCAGTTTCGCATCGAGGCTCCGCGCGCGGTGCTGGCCCAGCACGGGCTGACCGCCGCGGGGCTGGCGCAGGTGATCGGGGCCCAGAGCCTCGATCAGCCCGCGGGCACGCTGGAGACCCCGGGCGGCGATCTGCGCCTGCGCCTGACCGAAGAGCGCCGCAGTCCGGCAGCGCTGGCGGCGCTGCCGGTGCTGGTGCTGGACAATGGCGCGCGCCTGACGTTGGGAGACGTGGCGCGGATCGTCGAGGTGCATTCCCCGCCCGAGGAGCGCGCCTTTGTGAATGGCCAGCCCGCGATCCTGCTCGAGGTGCACAAGCCCCGTGGACAGGACGCGCTGCGCACGCTGGAGGCGCTGCGCGACCGCATCGCGGCCGAGGTGGCAGCGCTGCCCTCACCCTCGGGCGGCGAGCGGGCGCTGGGGGTCGAGATCGTTCAGGACACCACCAGTATCGTGCGCGACCGGCTGGCGATGCTGCTGAAGAACGGCGCGACCGGCCTCGTGCTGGTCATCCTGTTGATGACGCTGTTCTTTCGTCCCTCGCTGGCGTTCTGGGCAGCGATGGGTCTGCCGGTGGCGATGGCCGGGGCGCTGGCCTTCATGGCGCTGACGGGCCTGACGCTGAACATGATCACCATGGTGGCCCTGCTGATGGCCATTGGCATCGTCATGGACGATTCCATCGTGCTGTCGGATTCCATCGCGGTTCAGGCGGCGGCGCAGCCCGGCGGCGGGATCGAGGCCGTGGTGCGGGGCGTGGGGCTGGTGGCGCCGGGGGTTCTGGCCTCGTTTCTGACCACGGTCGCGGTCTTTGGCCCCTTGTCCTTTCTGACCGGCACGCTGGGCAAGGTGCTGGAAGTTCTGCCGCTGGTGCTGATCGCGGCGTTGGCGGCCAGCCTGATCGAGGCCTTTGTCATCCTGCCGCGCCACCTGCGCCATATGGCCGAAGCGGGCATGAAGCCTCCCGGTGCCTTTCGCCGCCGCTTCGACGCCGGGTTTGATCTGGTGCGCGAGGGGGTGGGGCGGATCGCCGATCTGGCGGTGCGGGCGCGCTGGCTGACGGCGGGTCTGGCGATTGCGGCGCTGGTGCTGACCGTGGGCGCCATGGCCTCGGGTGTCATCAAGCGCGAGGCCTTTCCCGACATTGACGGCAATGTTCTGGAGGCGCGGCTCTTGATGCCGCAGGGCACGCCGCTGGCGCGGACCGAGGCCGCGGTGGCGCAGATCGAGGCGGCGCTGGCGCGGGTCGATGCGGCGTTGAGCCCGGACCAGCCGGAGGGGCAGGCGCTGATCCTGCGGCGCATCACGCGGTTCAACCGCAACGCCTCGGCGGGGGAAAGCGGCGCGCATGTGGCGACGGTTTCGGCCGATATTCTGGGCGCCGAGTTGCGCGTGACCAATCTCGACACCATCGCCGCCCTCTGGCAGGCCGAGATCGGCGCGCTGGCCGGCGCCAGTGCCCTGATCATTGCCGAACCCGGCATCGGCCCGCAGGGCGTGGCGCTGGACCTGCGGCTGACGCATCCCGATTTCGCCATCCTCGCGCGCGAGGCCGGATTGTTGCAGGCCGAGCTGGAAACCTATGCCGGGGTGCGCAACGCGCTGGTCAACCTGCGCCCGGGCAAGCCCGAACTGCATCTGACGCTGACCGAAAGCGCCCCGGCGCTGGGCCTGACCGCTTCCGAGGTGGCCGGGCAGTTGCGCGGGGCATTCCTGGGCTCGGGGCTGAGCGAGGTGCGCAGCGCAACCCCCTCCGGCACGCTGGCACACGAGGTCGAGGTGATCCTGTCCCTCGCCGACCGCGATGCGCTGAGCGATTTCGAATCCTTCACCTTCATCCTGGCGGACGGCCGCAGCGTGCCCTTTGCCACCGTGCTGCGCGTGACCGAGGCGCGCGGCTGGGGCACGATCACCAGCGTCAACGGCGAACGCGGGGTTGGCGTGCAGGCCGATGTGGTGCCGAGCCTAGGCAATGCGGATGCGATCACCGCCGAATTGCGCGCGGGTTTTCTGGCCGAACGCGCGGCGGCGGTGCCGGGGTTGGGGATCCATGTCGAAGGACAGGCGGCCAATCTGGCGCAGACCGGCGGGTCGATCCTGCGCGGGTTCCTGCTGGGGCTCCTGGGCATCTATCTGGTGCTGTCGTTCCAGTTCCGCAGCTATGCAGAGCCCCTGATCGTCATGCTGACCATCCCGCTGGCGCTGATCGGTGTGGTCTGGGGGCACTGGTTGATGGGGTTCGACATCTCGATGCCCTCGATGATGGGGGCGGCGTCGCTGGCGGGGATCGTGGTGAACAACGCGATCCTGCTGGTCGAGGGGATCAAGGGGCGGGCCGCCGGGGGAATGGCACTGGCGGCGGCGGCCGGGGCGGCGGTGCGCGCGCGTTTCCGGCCCATCGCGATCACCGTCGGCACCACGGTGATCGGCATGTTGCCGCTGCTCAACGAGCCCTCGTTGCAGGCTCAGGTCCTCAAACCGCTGGTGGTCAGCGTGGTGTTCGGCATGCTGGCCTCGACTGTGCTGGTGCTGGTGGTCCTGCCGGCGTTCTATGCAATCCTGGACGATCTGGGGCTGTCGCGCGCCGGGCGCGGGGGGAGGGCAACGCAGAGCGCGGTGTAGGCCGGGCGCTGCTGCGCATGGCGGCGGGCTTGACTTCGGCCCGGCGAACGGGTGTATCCGGGGCGGTCCCTTAGCCCCGGAGTCCGGCATGAACCCCTATCGCAGCCATACCTGCGCCGATCTTTCCCTTGCGCATGTCGGGCAGAACGTCCGGCTGGCGGGCTGGGTGCACCGGGTGCGCGACCATGGTGGCGTGCTGTTCATCGACCTGCGCGACCATTACGGCATCACGCAGGTGCTGGCCGACAGCGACTCGCCCGCCTTTGCCGCGCTGGACAAGGTGCGCGCGGAATGGGTGATTTCGCTCGATGGCGTGGTCAAGGCGCGCTATGCGGCGCTGGTCAACGCGAAAATCCCCACCGGCGCCATCGAGGTCTATGTGCGCGAGGTCCGGGTGCTGGGCGAGGCGGCGGAACTGCCGCTGCCGGTGTTCGGCGAACCGGACTACCCCGAGGAAACGCGCCTGACCTATCGCTTCCTCGACCTGCGGCGCGAAAAGCTGCATGCGAACATGATGCTGCGCTCGAATGTGGTGCGCTCGATCCGCAACCGGATGTGGGACGCGGGCTTCAACGAATTCCAGACGCCGATCATCACGGCCTCCAGCCCCGAGGGCGCGCGCGACTTTCTGGTGCCGTCGCGCCTGCATCCGGGCAAGTTCTATGCGCTGCCGCAGGCGCCGCAGCAGTTCAAGCAACTCCTGATGGTCTCGGGGTTTGACAAGTATTTCCAGATCGCGCCCTGTTTCCGCGACGAGGACCCGCGCGCCGACCGCTCGCCCACCGACTTCTACCAGCTCGATATCGAAATGTCTTTCGTCGAGCAGGAGGATGTCTTTGCCGCCGTGCAGCCGGTCGTTCAGGGGCTGTTCGAGGAATTCGGCGGCGGCAAGCGCGTCGATGCCGACTGGCCGCGCATTTCCTATCGGGATTCGATGCTGTGGTATGGCAGCGACAAGCCCGACCTGCGCAACCCGATCAGGATGCAGGTGGTCAGCGAGCATTTCGCGGGGTCCGGCTTTGCGATCTTTGCGAAACTGCTGGAGAATGCCGGTACCGAGGTGCGCGCCATCCCGGCGCCGGGCGGCGGCAGCCGCAAGTTCTGCGACCGGATGAATGCGTTCGCGCAACAGCAAGGGCTGCCGGGGATGGGGTATATCTTCTGGCGTGAAAAGGGTGAGCTTGTTGCGGAACGCCAAGGAACGATGAATGCACTAATGCCGTTCTTTACTGGTGTAGACGCTTCGGGCAGGTATCAAGAGTTCTCAGACCAATACGACGCGCACGCTCCTGCTGCGTTGGGCGCGGAAACTGCTGCCGTGGTAAAGGACATTATTGCTGACCTTTGGAGCAAGGGTGCTTTGGATCGTGCAAGAGTTCTACTTGATGCCTATTTTGGACCGCACGAAGCGGTCGGGCCACTTGCAAAGAACATTGGCCCTGTGCGCTCTGAACACATCAGGCGCCAGCTAAATTTGAAGATTGGCGATGCGGCCTTCTTCCTGGGTGGCAAGCCGGAAACCTTCGAATCCGTCGCCGGCAAGGCACGCAATGTCATCGGCGAGGAACTGGGCCTGACCGAAAAGGACAGCTTCCGCTTTGCCTGGATCGTCGATTTCCCGATGTACGAGAAAACCGACGAGGGCAAGATCGACTTCTCGCACAACCCCTTCTCGATGCCCAAGGGGGGCCTCGAGGCGCTGAGCGGCGATCCCCTGTCGGTTTACGCGAACCAGTATGATCTGGCCTGCAACGGCTATGAGCTGATCTCGGGCGGCATTCGCAACCACAAGCCCGAGATCATGTTCAAGGCGTTTGAACTGGCGGGATACCCCAAGTCCGAGGTGGAAAAGCGCTTTGGCGGGATGGTCAAGGCCTTCACCTATGGCGCGCCGCCCCATGGCGGCATCGCGTTCGGTCTCGATCGGATCGTGATGCTCCTGGCCGATACGGCGAACATCCGCGAGGTGATCCTGTTCCCGATGAACCAGCGGGCCGAGGACCTGATGATGGGGGCGCCTTCGGAGCCCACGAACGAGCAATTGCGCGAGTTGCGCCTGCGGGTTGTTCCGGCGGAAAAATGAGGGGCGAGGGGGCGCTGCCCCCTCGCGCTCCCAGGGTCATGGGGCGTAGGCGCCCCGTTTTGGAAACCCAGGGTGCGTATTCCGTGCAGCAGGAAAGTTGTGGGTAGGGTGGGGTTTCACCCCCACCCCGCGGGTCACGCCCGGCGCAGCGCGATGAGCCAGAGCCCCGCCAGCCCGAAGGACAGGATCGCATTCCAGCTGGCCATCGAAAGGCCCAGCATCTCCCAGGCGACATCGGTGCAGCGCACCACGGGGGCGGCCATGATCTGGTTCAGCAGGTCCTGCGGGCTGAGTTGCGTGATGTCGCCCGAGCCCGAGCACGAGGTCGGCCCCTGCCACCAGCCGCGTTCCACCCCGGTGTGGTAGATCCCGAGCCCGCCCGCCGTGGCCGCCGAC